>WBXJ01000034.1 GCA_008933045.1 Verrucomicrobiota bacterium | reverse complement strand
CTAATCACCTTGGTTCCTCGAGCTAGTTTCGCAAGCACTGAAAACTGTTCCCCAGGCCCAGACCGCAAATTCAACTGATTAGCAGTGACGATTCCCTTGCTGACAAAGGAAGCATTCACATAGACAGGCACCGTTGCAGGAAGGGAGATTCGCGACCATTGCGCTGGTGCTCCAAGTTCCGTTTTTTGGGGAGCGATCGTTTCAAGAACAGAAACAGTTTCGCCTTTTGCGAGTTGAGCAAAAACTTCGGAGTTCACAGAGGGCGAATTGCGGACATTCACTCGGTCAGCATTCACGACCGCAGATTCTCCCGCCAGCAACGGTTGCGGAGTGATTGCTCCCACTAGCGCGGCTACAAAAATCAACAAATAGTTAACTTTCATTCGGAAAATCAAGGGATGGAAATAATCCGATAAAACCTGCGAGGTCCCAGTATCGGGTTGCTTTCAGTTTTAGGCGGCCCGGTATCGATCCACTGAATCTTTGTGCAGTTTCCAGTGATGGACGGCCAAGCCGTTTTCCATATTTTTAGATCAGGGCTGTACTGGATAAAATAGGTTTTGCACAATTCTGTTTCAAATTCTACCAAGTATCCTTGGTTTTGGAATACCAACGCTCGCAGGATGTCCAACGGGGTTCCTGTAGGCACGATTGAAGGTTGACCGGAGATCAACTGGGTGGAAAATGTGGGGTTCGGTACCGCTCGAGTTGGGACATAATACTCGAGACGCAAGTCAACGCTTTTTCCGGGAGGAATCGGCAGATCGTGTTGGATAAAATGAACACCGTTAGTTTTGCCTGTGGCGTTTTCAACCCGTGCGTTGACAGGTAAATTATTGATTAAAAGTTGGACACCCGCGATTTCGCTCGGAGTCGGATTTGTCAGAGTGACCGTTTGCTGAAATAAACCAGTCTGTCGAAAAAACAGGCTGTTCGTGTCGACTGCCGTGGCAACGAAAGGCACTTCCTTGAGCACGGTGATTTGCACAGTTTGGGAAACACTTGTCGCCCCGTCCCCATAGGTAGCTTTCGCCACGATGATATTCGTCCCCGCTGGAACATTCGTCCATGTCACGAAGTATGGGGTTGTGGTGGTGCTCCCGATCTTCACATCTCCTCGCCAGACCTCCACCTTCGTCACAGAACTCCCTGGATCCAAAGTTTCAAGGACTAATGGCAGGTCGATCGGCTGAATATAGACCATCCCATTGGTGGTGTTGACAATCGTGACTGTCGGAGGTGGATTGGGTTCGGTGATCGCCAAGGTGCCATTCTGAACCGTGACCTGATAATGGTCATCCGAACCCGCACTGATGAGGATGCTATAATTCCCTACGGGGCTTGTGGTGGTGGCGATGGTTGAAACAAGGGGTTGCGTGTCCAAAACACTTTTTGTTTCACCTAACTTAAACCCGAAATAAGTGATTTGGAATGGAGGATTCGGTTGACCAAATGTTTTCGTCAGATTGTCTGCCGTCAAGATCAGCGGGGCTTTGTTGACAGTGAAGGTTTGTTGGGTCGGAGTTGCAGGACTGTGGTTGGTATCCCCCGTTTGGCTGGCCTTGATCGTCACAACTCCAACATTCGTCACCGTGATGGTGGATCCGTTTAGTCCTGATGAAATCGCAGGGCCGTTTTCAACCGAGAAGGAGACCGGCAACCCCGATTGCGAGACGGCAGACACCGTGAAGATGTCACCATAAGTCTTCGCAGAAATCGGATTGAACGTAATGGTTTGAGTCTCCGGAAGGATGGTGAGCGTCGCAGGCGAATGGCCCTGCAAGATATAATGATCGTCAGAACCACCGACGATCGTGATGGGATACGTGCCCACCGGACTATTCACAGTGGCTGTGGTGGTTGCCTTGGGCAACACATCCAAAACCGAAGTCGTCTCACCCAATTTAAACCCGGAATAGGTCATTTGAAGTGGCGGATTCGTCGAACCAAATGGCACATCAACATCTACCGCAACCACCACGAGTGGAGCTTTGGTTACAGTGAAGGTTCGGAGAACCGAAGTGGCAGGAAGAAAATTTGAATTTCCCGATTGAGTAGCTCTGATGGTGACATCCCCCAGATCGGTGATAGTCAGTGTCGATCCAAGGGAGCCAGAGCTGATGGCGGGCCCACTTTCAACTCCGAAGGTCACAGGTAAACCAGAGCTAGCAATCGCGAGAGGCGCGAAGACGTCTCCGTATGTTTTCGGAGCGATGGTGTTGAAGGTAAGCGTCTGAGCCGCGGGTACAATTGTGAGCGTGCCTACGGAATACCCTTGTAACTCGTAGTTGTTATCGACCCCACCGCTGAGTGAGATTAGGTAGATGCCGACTGGACTCGCCACATTCGCGGTCGTGGAGATTTCTGGTTGCACGTCTAGAACCGAGTTGGTTTCCCCTCGTTGAAAGCCCGAATAATTGATTTGGAGCGTAGGATTTGGTTGAGCAAACGGTCGAGTCAACGATTCAACGGCTAAAGTCAACGGAGCCTTTTTGACCATGAATATTTGATTTGTGGTCGTTGGAAAATGGTTTTCGTCCCCAGGTTGGACAGCCTCCACGGTGACTAATCCGGCGCCGGTGATCGTGATGATCGACGAGGATTCGGTCGCGTGGAGATTGTTCACCACTGAGAACTCCACCGGCAATTCAGAGGAGGATTCGGCGTTCACGCCAAACGAAGCGTCTCCATAAACTTTATCCGTAAGGGGTGGAAAGGTGAGCGTCTGCACGATTTTCCCGAATTCGACAGCTCCGATATCGAACCCACGGCCTTGAGGTCGGATGGCTCCTCGTTGGTCAAGAATTGGTGCGCTTCCTGCGAGGTTGCCTCCGGCGTTAATTGCGGGGCTAGTGGCTAATAGTCGGTGGGTCAGAGTTGGGCCGCCGTAATCAGCGAGCGGCTCCAAATCAGAAGGGATGTTGATTAAATCCGAAGATACCCACCAATTCGATCCGACTTGGTTGGTGGCGAGTTTCCCCACAAGGTTGTTGCCCAAACTTTCGTAACCGCCCACGGAACGCCCGACGTCGATCGAAGCGTTCGCCGAGTTCTCAGCGATGATTGTGTTAAACAAACGGATGGTGCCCTGATCGTTAAACAGTCCACCGCCTCGACTCACGCCGTTGCCACCGAAACCCCCGCCGCCACTGCCGTTTCCGCCAAGCCCACCAACAGCGTGATTTTGAGTCACTGTGACGTTCACCAGCGTGAGGGTTCCGCTGGCAACATAAATACCCCCGCCGCTGCCCTCGCCGCCGCCGCCTCCCCCGCCGCCGCCATCGGTATCCAAATTATCACCACCCCTGCCGCCCGTGGCAACGTTGGCACTCAAGGTGCAATTCGTCATCACCACCGATCCTCCCGCAACGTGAAGTCCACCCCCAGTCCCTTTGAACGCGCCTCCTCCCCCAGCGGTTACGATGTTCGTTCCGCGTTTCCCGACGACGGAATTCGAACAGATGGTGGAAGAGAGGCAAACCAGTTGTCCTAAATTATAAATCGCCCCGCCTTGGTCAATAGCCTGATGGTTGGTAATCAAACAATTCTCCAACGTTACTCGCCCTGAATTATGGATGGCCGCACCGGGAACCATTGAGACGGCATCCTTGATCGTCAATCCTTGAAAAGTAGCAGAGGCTCCCGCGCTAATATGGAAAAGGCTTGAAGAATTCGTCCGATTGCCCACGCTAATAAGGGTCCTTTCCGGTCCGCGGCCTAAAAATATAATGTGCCCCAAAATCAAGGGGAGTTCTGCTTGCACATTGATCGTTCCATCGACGCTAAATCGAATAGTATTTGTTCCAGAAGAAGCGTTTGCCGAAATCATCGCTTGCCGAAGACTGCCTTCACCCTCGTTTTGCAGGTTGGTGGTCAAAAACTCTCCCGCCAGACTTTGGCCAAGAATCACAGTATGGAGAAGCCATAAAGCGGCTTTCATGAAATTGTTCACTTTATTTTATGTTTAGAACAACTTGTTTCTCAAAACTCTGCGCCGAAAAGGGCAATCTGATTACGGTACAACCTCGCCTTTCTCTACCACCCTGCGGGTTGAGTTCACATTAAAACGATCAACCTCCATTGAGAAGGTTTTTCTGCCATTGTCAACGAGTATGATCGAAGATTTTTTTGGAAATTTGTGGGATCGCTTTTGCCGCAAGATTTACGGCTCCGACGGCTCAGTATTCGCTATATTTTCGGATCGGATACGGGCCTTGAGGAAACTTTTTTAATGTCGAAAGATTCTTCGCTGGCGCGGAAGTTTATAGAGGACATTAGTTTGCGGCCCGAGAGTCGAGTGCTGGAACTGTTATCGATCCAATTGCCATCATCGAGCCTGCGGCGCGCAAGGATTAGGCTGAGGTGTTCAAGATTACCCAACAGTCCCCCTAGAATAGCGACTTTCTCCAATAGTCTTACCTCCATGCGTGCAACTTCAAACTCAACTTGATCGACAACTACCGTGCCGCCTAGTCGGTTGATAAATCGGTCCGCGAGTTCTCCTGTCGGTAAGTTCGCAGTTTTTGGGGTAAATTTCAGAACCCAACACTTTCGACCGGCGACGGTTTCTTCGCCGGTAAGTTCGAACACAAAACGGCTGATGATTTTGTGGTTCAGCCATGGGCTTTTGTTCGGGCCACCGGTCACGACCATCGGCGCTTCATTTTTTCGGTTTTGTGCCTTTCCCTCGCCTGTTTTTGGATCTGCGATTGGATCTCCATCGATGCTGATGACATGACTGCGTAAAACACCCCGTTTCTGGGTTACTTTTGAAATGGTGACCTTGGTCTCTAATGTTTCCTTGAATGCACGATCCATTTTTTCGAGTTTAGTTCGCTTTTGATATTCGTAGGTTGGACCGTTTTCGGATTCAGCAACGGATTGAGCCTTGTCCTGAATATGACGCACGATTTCTTCCGCGCTTAAGGAGGCACGGACACTCTGAACCGAAGCGAACATCAACGCAAAAATACAAGCCAGTGTGAAAGCGAGATGGGTGATGAGGGCTGTCATTATTGAATCATGAGGTGTTCTTTAGAAACCACAAGCGCAGGCTGATAAAAATATTAACCCCATCACTCTGGATCTGATTTTTCATTAGGTTGGCTGTTGGAAGGGTTGGAACCAGGATGTTCCTTACGGTCCAAGTTGCGGATCAGACGCTGCTTGAGCTCGTTCAATTCCGCATTGGTTGAAAGATTTAAATGGGAACGCGCCTCGAGGAATTGTCCGGAGTTTAATTCGATTCGGGCCAAGTGTAGATAAATGCCTTCTCGTTCAAGTGCAGTTTTTGCAAGGGTCAATGCTTGGTTCCAAGCTTTTAAGGCATCTATTACCCGCATAGGTCGGATTCCGTAAAATGATTGGGCGTAGTCGCTTGCTAAAACAAAGTCATGCGGAGTGATTTCCATCGCCTGACGGTAGAGCTTGAGTGATTTTTCAAACACCTCGGATTCTGTAATTTTGTAAAATGCTTGCGCTTCTTTTCGGAAGAGGTAAACGCAGGTTGCTAGATTGTGTAGGTAAACAACCTCTGTTGGGTTCAATTCGATAGCCTTTGCGTAGTAGAGGAACGAATTGGTGACTGGCCCTCGGTGCCCGTAGTGATTGGCTAAATTATTCCATGAAGCGGGGTTGAGGGGATCAAGCTCGCGAGCTTTTTCCCACGCTTTAACGGCTGGAATTTCTTCGTGAATATCGTAAAGAAAACTGCCGTAAGCGAGGTGTCCTGGAGCGTATTTGGGATGTTTTTCCAAATAGTTTTTGTAGAGTTGTTCCACTTCTTTAAATCGCTGTTCCGCGCGAAGTTGTAATGAGGCTTGAGAAGTTCCCGCCCCTTGTTTCGCAAACGCTTCTGCCTCTTTTGCCCACGTGTTCACCTCATCATTCGCTCGATCATCTTGAATCATGATCAGGCGGAGTTCTTTGTAAATCGGATCGTTGGTATTGGCGACGCGCAGTTCTTTGGCCACGGCGTGGGCTTCAACGAGCGCAGCAATGTGGATCGATGGGGATGGATCGTTCGTGGTCAGCAACCAAGTCAGCAAATGAGCGAGAATCAAATTCACATCCAAAAACTATCACTGTCGATTATTCCTGCAACCACTAGATGATCGAAAGCCCCTTATGTTCTGGATTCTGACGGAGCTTGCTTGCCACTTCGATGAACATTGCTAGGATAGCGAATATGATGCTTGAAGATCACTTGGGAGACATTGTTCGGAAGGCCCGTACCTCCGCTGGGGTTGCCTCTGAAACGGTCGCACAGGCAGCGGGTTTGACCCTCGACGAACTTGCCGCGTTGGAGCAATCCGGCGTCGTGGTGAAACTCCCTAACTACGCAGCATTCGCTTCGTTGATTGACCTTGATGCTTCAAAGTTAGAGCGGATCGCGGCAGGTTGGTTGCCGGCTCCAGTTGGTTTTTCTCTCTTTCGTCAGTTCCGCGTAATCACAACAGCGGGTGACGACATGACGGTCAATGCGTACCTCGTTTGGGATGAGGTGACTCGTGAAGCGGCTTTGTTTGATACTGGGTTTGATATTGGACCAGTTGTCACGTTGGTTGAGGAAAATGGGTTGATCCTCCGTCACCTCTTCATCACCCACTCGCACGAGGATCATATTGCCGCGATCACGCCATTGCGGGAATTGTTTCCTAAAATCACGTTACATTCTAACATGAAGAGTGCCCCTGCAGATCAACGGAATCTGGCTAATGATACAATTCTTCTCGGACGCTTACGAATCACGAACCGAGAGACACCGGGTCACTGCGAGGATGGGGTGACTTACATTGTGGAAAATTTTCCCGAGGGCACTCCGAGCATTGCGATCGTCGGGGATTGCATTTTTGCGGGTTCAATGGGGCGACCCAATCAGTCCGTAGAATTATTGAAACAAAAAGTGAGGGAGCAGATTTTTACGCTTCATAAATCCACTCTCGTCTGTCCGGGTCATGGGCCGTTGACCACTCTCGATGAGCAACTCGAGGTAAATCCGTTTTTCTGAGAGCCAAGGCTCGGGCGGTTTTTATTGGGTGAGAGTTAGAAAATTCTCGAGAATTTTTCGACCACTCTCTGTCAGAATACTTTCCGGGTGGAATTGCACTCCCCAAATGGGCAATTCTCGGTGACGTATCCCCATGATTTCGCCTTCCTCGGTTTCGGCAGTGATTTCAAGGCTTTCGGGGAGCGTGTCACGGTTGATCACCAGCGAATGATAACGCGTCGCGGCGAAGGGGTTGGGCATATCACGAAAAAGGTCACGCCCGTTGTGTTTGATGGGTGAGGTCTTGCCATGCATCATTCGGTAATTAACCACGACATTCGCCCCAAAAGTATGACCAATGCATTGGTGACCGAGACAGACACCCAGAAGGGGTACCTTCGAACCGAACGTTCGGATGATCTCATTTGAGAGTCCTGATTCTTTAGGGGAGCAGGGGCCAGGAGAAATCAAGATCCGATCGGGACGGAGTTCATGTATCTGACTGAGCGAGATCTGATCGTTACGATGGACTTGGAGATCCACTTTCATCTCGCCCAAATACTGAACCAGATTGTAAGTGAACGAGTCGTAGTTATCGATGACCAGCAACATAAAGTAATTCCAAAAAAGCCGCCGAACTCAGGTGACCGAAGCCGTCCTTCCGATACCTGAAGGCTAGCGCGATTGATCGTTTCGTGCTAGTTCAATCCTTGTTCGTGGAGAGTTTCTATAATTTCCATGAGTAAATCTTCTGGCACACCGTGGCCGAACTCTACAGTGCCGATCGTTCGAGCGAGCACAAATTTGATTTCTCCGGCGACTACTTTTTTATCCACATTCATTGCGTCCAACAATCGTCGTCGGTCACTGGCTGGAAGGGCGATGTGGGTGGGTAATCCAACTCGACTAAAAAGGGAGCGAATTCGATCCACCTCGATTTGTGGAAATCCAAGTAGTCGGGCAGAAAGGCGAGCAGCGGCGATTTGACCAATCGAAATCGCTTCTCCGTGAAGCCATTGGCCATAGCCCGAAATCGCTTCTAAGCCGTGGCCGATGGTATGACCAAAATTCAAGATGGCACGCAAACCAGTTTCAGTCTCATCTTGGCCCACGATCTCCGCTTTGATTTGACAGCATCGTGCCACAATTTCTGATAACAAAACTGGATCCCGTTTGAGCAATAGTTCTATGTTTTGCTCAATTTTAACAAAAAAGGATCGGTCGTAGATGATTCCGTATTTGATCACCTCAGCGAGCCCAGCCTTGTATTCTCGATCGGGTAATGTTGCGAAGACCGATTGGTCACAGGCCACGTAACGAGGTTGATAAAATGCACCGACCAAATTTTTTCCCGCTTTGAGGTTCACTCCTACCTTTCCACCGACTGAACTATCGACTTGCGCCAGTAGGGTCGTTGGCACTTGAACCAATGGAACTCCTCGGAGATAGGTAGCCGCTAAAAAACCGGCCAGATCACCAACAACGCCACCCCCCAACGCGACGATGAATGATTTTCTTTCCACACGATGGTGAGCCAGAAGTTCATAACACGATTGAACCTCGGATAAATTTTTGGAAATTTCACCTGCCGGAATCGTTATCAAGACTGGGTCGAAACCAGCAGATTTCAGGCTTTTAAAAACCGTCTCGCCGTAAATCAGAGAGACGTTTGAATCACTGACGATGGCGCATTTTTGGCCAAGATTTAGGTTCTTACATTCGACCCCGAGATTTGCTATCAGGCTCGGCCCAATGGCAATCCTATAGGTTCGACTGCCTAGCTCTACTCGGACATTTTGCATGGATGTTAGACAGTAAATTGCAGTGAGGTTATGTAAAGCACGACATCATTCAACCCAAGTTAGGTCTGAGGCCATTTTTGAACACCAATGGTTCCGTGCAGTCCTTCGAGATACTCTGCTGTTTGGCAGAGTTTATAATGTTGTCTTGCGATTTCAAGGCGTTGTTGGATGCCCAATCGGTTGGCTTCAGAGGCGTAGCTGCTCTTGGTCAAAAAATGCTCAAGGTAGGTAACGTGCTGGAGCCAAAGTTGGATATCGACGTCCTGTTTCGCCTTGAGGCGATCCCGATACCATGGTGAGGCGAGGAGGTAGTTTAACGTGAATAATTCACGAATTTCCGGATGCTCAATCCCTTTTCCTTCATAGTCGCCCGTGACCATGATTTGCAGTAGAGCGCGAAGTGGAGGACAAGCCAACTCGATGGTGCGATCGTCAAAAAAGGATTGTGCGACGCGTTGCTGAGTGGTGATGACATTTTCCATGCCTTCGGCAAACACTTCGAAGTCCTGTAACTCCGGACGCAACATTTCCTCGGTGAAAACGACATGAGGATGGTTGAAGACTCGACCAAAAAACGCCCGTACGAACTTGCTGGTCATTCGATACCCGAGCCGACTGGCCTGTACGATTCTCCCTTGATGTTGAAGATCGGGGCACTTCTCAAAGTAGCCGTGGGAAATAAGGAATTGAGGATTACGTTCCGCGACAGACATTCGACACCAAACCTCTGGAATCAAGAGGGAAATATCGTGCTCGACGCGTGCCTTGGGGCCGACGACCCCAGCTGCGGAAATGAAGGCATCAGCCCCTGTGAGAATGTTTGAAACGAGTGCTTGATTCAGGTCTACAATACCTGGGAGCGCATTGAAGGGGCCTTTCGTTAACGCGCCTTCTGACCCCGCTCCCGTTGTGGAAGGGGACTTTCCAGTCATGCTACAAATAAATTCCATGAAGAGCTCAGGAATCTCCATGTAATGCACAGGATTATAAACAGCGAGTGCTCGGATTCCTGCGGCTGGTTCTGGTCCATTATTACGTCGGCCTGGAACCACGGCGTTGACGGGCGTGTAGACAGGTAAACCGGCGGGGATTCTTCGTTGTAACCGGATCGCCATTTCGGCTAGGTAGACTTCTCGAGGCATCAACAGGTCGGGGCGGGTTTGCAGGTAGCGTGGGTTTTTTGAGGGCTTCCCCCCAACGAGTCGGGGATGGGCGCTGGAAACAAAATATGTGGGCCGACCTCCCTTGGCAGCGTCTAGGATCAGTGCCTGCATCGGAGGAGTGTATTTAACAAACCCAAGCGCGTCTTCCTTCAACTCTTGGGCATTGATTTGGGTGAGCGGTTCAAAATTTGAGAGAAAGTTTCCAGGCTGGGTCAGATCGTGTTCGGCTTGTTTATCATAACCCCGATGCACGGCGTCATCCGGACGTTGGAACAGTCGAAGCTCGCAATTCTGAACAAACTTCACACTGAGTTGGCTGTAATCTGGGTTGAGGTGAGCAAGCTTGTCGGAGGGCACAACCACGGAAGCAGTGATGTCATCTTCCGACTGGATTTTCGCAGCGGGATGAAAATCTTTTCGTAACCCGAACACACGCCAAGCTCCATCCTGATCGTATCCGACTCGGAGAAAATTCGAGATCAGTTTTCGGTTCTCGAGCTTGAGTTCGTTCCCGGGTGTCCCGTTGATAATATCCACACTAAAACGATCGCGCCAATTGAGGCCCCATTCTGTTTTATAAAATCGTTTGACCACGAAAACTTGCTCCTTGATGTATTGCGGGATCGAATTGAGCCACAAATTAAACTCGGGGGAGTATTCGTCTTCCGAAGGTGTGAGTAACTTGATGACTGAACCCAGCGATCGTTCGGGACTTAGAATTGGGCGTGTATCGGTGCCCTTTTTTGAGAGGTCGTTGAATCGGTCTGAGTAGTCACGACGGATGACACGCGATACGAGGTTAAAATCTTTTTTGAAGTCAGCAACGAATATGGGCCCTTGCAGGATTGCGTCTTCGATTGATTTTGAGATTTCAGATTTACCTCCGCCGGAAACCGTGGAGGGTTTATGACAGAGAGTGGGCTCAGCGACAGTGCCTACCAACCGCCATGCACGGTTTCCCGGCGGTTTCTCCATTCGCACGTTATATCCTGAAGGACGGACATAAATTTTGTCGCAGAGTAGCTTGATCTGACGCCGCTTTCCATCGATGCCGGGCCAGGACACGGTTTGTGTCTTCAAATCAAAATCCGCGTTCTCAGGAACGTAGTTTATTTCAGGGAATTTTTTATCTACTGCGTAACCCTCAGATTGTAGTTCCATGCAGGTACCATAGGCGGAAATCACCTCATCGAAAGCATGGCCTCGCTGCCGCACGTGGTAATTTCCGCTAAATTCCTCGCCAAGGTCGTAACTGGCATAAACCAACGCGCCGCCTGAGTGTTCTTCCTCCACCGACCCAAACAGGTTTGCGGCGTAGCTGATCTGGGTTTTAACCTCTTTTTTACAATAGCCGTAATAATTGTCGGCGATGATCGTCACCATGACGCCGCGTTGATCCCGACAGGTAAGTTTAAAAGGGCTGCCGTTGTTGTAGAGTTCGCCATCGTTCGTCCAGCACATGCTGTCACGGCGTTGTCGTTCGGTGGCGTGGTCATAACTCGGTAATCCCAAGGCTTGCTTCGTCAGCTTTGTCAAGTGCGGTGCTAAAACCACGCAACCTGTGTGGCCCGTCCAATGCTCGACATCTAATGCAGAGTCATTTTCTGGTAGATGTGGATCACCGGCATTGTCAAAAATGGATTCTACAAAATCCAAATTGCTGACTAAGTTGCCGGGGGCAAAAAAGCGAATTTCCATCGATTTTTTTGGGGTGATACCCAAAACTTCTGGGCACACCAATGGACGCATCAAAAGGGAAACAAAGCACTCGGCTTGAGTCTCCTGACCATCTGAAAATGGCAAACGAAGTAGTTCGCGGGGAGGTGTGAACGCATGGCGCAACAGAGTCGCAGCAACCGCGATCGGCACGCTCAGTTTATCATCAGGTATCGGAAGACCACCCTCAGCGATATGAAAAACACCTTGGGTCGTTCGTCGATCGCTGGCGGGGTTGTGGAGCACGCCTTGCCGCAATCGGTAGGATTGGCCGATTGAGGAAGTAAAATCATCTTTATGAGGCGGCAAGGACATTGCTCTCGCCAAACCAACACTATCAAGAATGAAGGTTTGGTTCGGTAGAGAGGGTTCGATGCCGGTGCCGTAAAAATAATCGTTGAGGAAGTTCTGAATGCGCCAATCTGCGGGACAAAGATAATGTGCGAGAAGCCGCGCGGTTTCTCGATGGCGTGCTAACAAAGGGCCGGCCCACGGAGGAATGAACTCTCCGTTCTCGAGGAGAACACCGGGTTGATTCAGGAGAGCGAGGCGCAGGTTAATAACCTCCGTCAAGTGTGAGTCAGAGCTTCGAATCGCAGTGGGGTTGGCGGCAGTGCTTATGGTCATGTCAGGCGTCTTCGTGGGGCATTTTTGATCGTATTTGCCCCACCGTTATTCTAGGAGAGGATCAACAAAAAGCAAGAAACCGAGCCGAAATTTTTTGATGAATGGCGAGCCAGATTGGTGGGTAAATGACACTTTCTTAAATTGAAGGTGGAGAAATGTGATTCGATGATTTAATATTCCGCATCTTTAACATAAAAGCCTTTGAACAAAACTACGAATTATCTTCAGTCCGTTTCTGACTTTCAACACATCGAGATTGGAAGGTTGGTTAGCTACATCATTCAAGACGCGGTAGATTCAGGGGCAAGCGATATCCACATTGAACCTTGGGAGAGCACGTTGGTTGTTCGCGTCCGCTTGAGCGGTGTTCTCACTGAGTTAGTTCATTTACCCCTTGAGTTGCTTGAAAAGGTATCGGGTCGTTTGAAGGTAATGGCTGATTTGATTAGCTACCAAACCGATTTGCCGCAGGAGGGACATGTTCCGGGTGACCCTGCACTGGGTGGCGCGGAGTTGCGATTGTCTGTGTTTCCCACGGTGCGCGGAGAAAAGATTGTGATTCGTGTTTTTGATCCGCGCAGCCGAAGTTTTGATCTGGAGGCACTGGGCTTTGATCGCAAGTCGCTTGCAATGTTTGTTCATTTGCTGACGCGTCCAAGTGGGCTGATTTTACTCACCGGGCCGACAGGTTCAGGCAAGACGACGGCTATTTATTCGGCACTCTACCACCTATCCCAGCGAGCGGGTCCTACGGTGAGTATCAGCACGGTGGAGGATCCTGTTGAGTGTCATCTCCCAATGGTCAGTCAGGCACAGGTCAATCGAGCCCGCGAGTTTACCTACCCGATCGCGCTGCGATCATTGATGCGGCAGGATCCTGAGGTCATCATGATCGGCGAAATTCGAGATCCTGAGACAGCCGCTATTGCGGTTCAAGCAGGGCTGACAGGGCACCTAGTGATCAGCACGATCCATAGCGGAACGACCAGCGGAGTTTTTGCGCGACTGATCAACATGGAGATCGAACCCTTTTTACTCTCCTCGAGCATCATCGGTGTCGTTGGGTTGCGGCTTATTCGAAACAACTGCCGGCATTGTATCCACCCCTACCGCCCTGAGCCATCGTTGCTCACTATGGTTCCGCCGGAGCTTCTTACCACCGCGACTTTTATGAAAGGTGCTGGTTGTCGGGAGTGTCTCCATACGGGGTTTTCAGGACGCACCGCTCTCACGGAAATGTTGATTGCTGATGAGGTGCTACGTGACGCTATTTTGCAAAAACTACCGACGCGCACATTGCAACAAATTGCAGTAGGGCAGGGCATGAAAACTCTGTGGCACACTGGGCTGGATCGTGTGGTACAGGGATCGACCACCATTGATGAATTGCTCCGAGTAGTTTCTGCCGATCAAGTTTAAGCCCTGCACGCTCATCGCCTATTCTCACATTCGTAGTTTTTTAAAAATGGCTTGCTAAGTTTGAGGTGGGTTTGAATGATGAGGGTGTTCTTTGAAAGTTGTTGAACGTTTCGTTCAACCTACCACAGCCAGATTTAGGGAACCTCGTGTGAATCGAGGACGGTTACGCCACTGTGATGGGCTACAAATCTCCAATGCCACTGATTTCGTTTACGAGATTGGGAAGGCGGAGACAAGGTCTGAAGCCCACAAGTCAGTATATCAATCCGGCTGTGCTCATCCGATTTCGGCTAAGCTTTGCTTGGTCGGTTCACTTCTCCGTCAAAGAGAAGGATGGGGCCAGTCCTCTCCCATCTGTCATGGGGGAGTGCATTGAATTTGCCTTCATTCTCTGTTTCCGGGGTTTGGAGGCTTTTGCTTTTTAACCCTAGGCTGTCCTCTCGTTAATCATTGGTCTTGAAAGCAGACCAACTACGAAAGGTTAGTTATGCAGAAACATTGTTCGCTTGGTCTAGTTTTGGGTTTCATCTCCGTCTCTACTCTCCTTGGAGAGAACACGGCTAGTGCTGTGGTCAGTTACAGTTCGGGCACGGGTTTTGCTTCAGGTTATACCAACACATCATCGGTGATCGGATTGCCGTCGCGTGTGACCTCTGGTCCCTTCGGAGGACCTGTCGATCCTTTTAACTCTCCTTATTTGCCCACCCAACTGCTCTCCGTGGGGACAGGTGGTTCTGTGACCCTACAATTAACAGAACCATTTCACGATAACCCTGACCATCCTTTTGGATTAGATTTTTCCATTTTTGGTAATGCGTTTTTTATCATTACCAATGGTGATTATTCCGGTGGAGGAATTACCGATGGCACGATTTTCCCGGAGACTCCGAGCGTGACGCGTGTTTCCGTGAGTGGAGATGGAGAAGCTTTTTTTGAACTCACGCCCTCCCTTGCTCCGAGCCTCGTTACCTACTATCCAACCGACGGGTCTGGTAGATTTGATCAGGCCGTGAACCCAGCGCTGACGGCCGTAGACTTTGCGGGAAGAGATATCGCTGGGATTCGTAATCTCTATGGGGGATCTGCTGGTGGAACGGGCTATGATCTTGCGTGGGCACGGAATGCTTCTGGGGAGTCGGTTCGAGTGGGTGATATCAATTTTGTACGAATCGATGTCCTCGCTGGCCACGCGGAAATAGGAGGAATCAGCGTAGTGCCTGAACCTTCCATTTTGAGTATGTTGGGGCTTGTTGGGATGATGGCCTTAGCACGTATAAATCAGACTCGATCGCGGACAAGATGACGACCCATCACCAGAACAACCGCAGCGGTTCACACGGATTGGAAGCAAGTAAATCGGCTTTCACCCTCATCGAACTTTTGGTTGTGATCGCTCTGATAGCGGTGTTGTCGTCATTGCTATTCACCGCACTCAGTCGTGGAAAGCAGGCGGCATCCGGCAGTGTTTGCTGGAGTAACCTAAGGCAACTGGGGTTAGCAGCCCAAATGTACTGGGATGATCATGAGGGCCGCACGTTTCGTTATCGTGGCGTTTCAACGAACGGTGGCGACAATTATTGGTTCGGCTGGATCGAACGAGGCCCGGAAGGCACACGCCGTTTCGATGCCGCTCAAGGGGTTCTAGCTCGGTATGGAACCGCACGGGGCATCGAGACGTGTCCGTCATTAAACCTTAGTTTGCGCGAGTTTAAGCGAAAGGCTGAAGGTGCTTCGTACGGTTACGGATACAATCTGACCTTCTCATCGAGCGTTTATAGTTCGACTCGTACCATCCAGGAATTTCTGAATCCCAGCGGACTCACGGTCTTCGCGGACGCAGCCCAAATTAATACCTTCCAACAGCCGGCCTCGCCTGATAATCCGATGTTGGAGGAGTTTTATTACATCAACCAGATCGAGGCCACGACGCATTTTCGGCATCGAAACAGTGCATCCTCATTTTTTTTAGACGGACATGTCGGACGTGAAAAAATGAAAGCGGGCACTTTAGATATTCGACTGCCCACGCAACGGGTTGGTCGATTGGCGGATGCGCGAATTACAGGCGGTTAAGCTCCGACGTGTCGCTTAATTTGTTCCGCGATCTGCAAACTCCAATGATCCAAAATCTGTCGGTCTCTACCTTCCATGAGCAGACGCGCCTTGGGTTCTGTTCCGGAATAGCGTAGCAATAACCGCCCGCCATCCTTTTCCACTGCGAGTTCAGCGGTTTGAACCAGTGCAAGCAATCCGTCCATTTCTTCGAATGGCTTTTTTTCTCGAACTTTAATATTGGTGATAACCTGCGGAAATCGTGACCAACAGTGGGCGAGTTCTGAGAGTTTTGCATCTCGAGTCTTCATGATGCGCAAGATTTGCAGAGCGCAGACGAGACCATCCCCCGTGGTGCCGTAATCCCGAAATATCATGTGACCACTTTGTTCACCCCCGAGATTATATCCGTTACGAACCATCTCATCGATGACGTTCTTGTCTCCTACTGAGGTGCGGATCACGTTTCCACCGAGGGCTCGGACCGCATGATCCAAACCGGCGTTACTCATCACGGTTGCAACTACAGTTTTTCCAGCTAACTGACCTTGGGATAGCATGTCCGCCGCTGCGATCATCAAAATATCATCGCCGTCGATCAAGACCCCATTTTCGTCGCAAAGCAGGACCCTGTCGGCATCACCATCGTGAGCAATTCCAAGGTGCGCACCGTGATCACGAACCGCTTGACACATTAGCTCGGGATACATCGAACCGCAGTTTCTATTGATATTCGTTCCGTCCGGTTGATTGCCGTAAACGATGACTTCCGCACCCAATTCACGGAGCACGCAGGGAGTCGATTTGTAGGCCGCGCCATGTGCACAATCGACAACAATTCTCATCCCTTCCAATGTCAATCCCTTGGGAATGGATGATTTTGCGTATTCGATATAGCGACCTAGCGCGTCATCAATGCGGACTGCTTTACCGATTTGCGTCGCAGTCGACCGGACAGTTTCGATGTTGCCACTAAACACCAATTCTTCGATTTGTGCTTCGATGGTATCGTCCAGTTTGTAACCGTCAGAACGGAAAAACTTGATGCCGTTGTCGTCATACGGATTGTGGGACGCAGTGATGACGATGCCAGCATCAGCGCG
>WBXJ01000033.1 GCA_008933045.1 Verrucomicrobiota bacterium | reverse complement strand
TCACAAGCGGTCTCCTTTTTGATTTTGTAAGGCTGGATCGCCGCTCGCCCCGCATAAATCTCCTCGCCCATCTGTTTCCACTTAGTCTCCAGCGTTTGAAGCATATCATGAAATGCTTCGGGGCTTAAGGCACCAAATGGTTTCTGTTTGGCGCCACCGTCTTTTTTGAACTCATAGCTGATTTGTTCGCCTTTGGATGCCCCCGTTCGATTATCGAGGAAATCTTTGTATTCAAGGCTGAAAACTACGTGATGCTGATAGGTTTTGGTTAAGAATCTATTTCTAGCCTCAACAGATCGAGCCTTCGATCGATCCGCCGACTGAGCGGCACCGCTGAGACTGATGTAAAACATGCCCGCGGGTTTGAGTGTTTCGACTCCAAAGCGTTTTTGTGGTTCTGGAAAATCACGCAACATGATTAAGTAGGCTGGTAGTTGCTGTTGAATTCCCTCGCTCAATTTCAACCTGCAGGGCTTACGTTGGCTTGATTTGTAGTCAATGATGACAAAAAAAGCGTCGCGACCATCCGGCGTACGATGCAAGTCGATTCGGTCAACGCTTCCCGAAAACATTAGCTCTTTCTGGTTCGTCAATTTGTAAGAAAGCGTCGATAGTTGCTCCGGATTAAACTTGAACTCCGCCTCCACGGGGTCAAATTCGTACGAACTCATCCAACGCACAAGTTGTTCAACTAAATTCTGCAAGCTGGATTTACAAGCAGCACCGACGAGTTGGTTTCGCGCACTTTTCATGGTTAAGCCACCACTAAAGTCCTCCATTTGTTCGTCGGCGATTCGGCCTATAATCTCCCTCGCTTCATCCGTTTTTAAGTCTCGCCATTCCTTGTTCGAATTCTTGACGTGATCATGGAATTTCTGAAGCACGGCGTGCTGGAAGGAACCCTTCTCGCGTGGATCCAGCGTGTAGGTGATCCGCTCTTTAGCACGAAGTCCTGAATTTACAAAAAATCGGAACGGACACATCGCAAACTGTTCAAACCGGCTCACTGAGGTTTTGATCCGTGCTCCATAAACCATTGAGGCCATTTCAGGAGTCAGTTGTTCATCGGTTTGACACTGTGGTGCTAGGGGCCGTTCCTTGATTAACCATGAGTTGAATTCTTCATCACCTACATAGAGGTTGATCAACTCTGTGGGATGTAACGCCGCATCCGCCGTTTTCTCATTGATTGGTTGAAATGGCTTCTCTTTTAAGCTGGGAAATAATTGTTGAAGCCGAGTGATCAAGATCGAAGGGTTGATGGGATCCCCGGCACTATTAGTTCGCGACCGACTGACGATCAAGCGTTCTCTAGATCGAGTCATCGCGATATAAGCAAGATACTGCTCTCGTTGCATCAGTGATTTGCGAGAACGCCCCAGCGACACCCCCAGCACCTCGAGTTGATCGATGTCCTGCTCACCGAGCAACACCCCGTCGGATCCAGTGCGTGGAAATAGGCCCTCGTTGAGACCCAGTAACAGCGTGAGCTTGAGATCAGGGTTACGTGAGCGATCAATCGCACCTACCAAAACTTGATCTAATGCCTGAGGAATTAAACCGACACTCAAGTTTTCAAAACCGGATTCGAGCAACATGATCCAATCCGATGGGGCGCGTTTTTCGTCACCAAAAGCTCGCACTAAATTTTCCAGCAGTACCTGCATCTCCGCGTGGACGGTCTTGTGCACCGAAATGGGAGCTTTTGACTCCGAATCATTCCAACTCTCCAGCTTCGTTTCAACCGCAAGCTCCTCCCAGAATCGACGGACTGCTGCCACAAAGCCATTCGCTGTTTTGGTCAGTAGTAGGGCCATTTCGAATCGCTCCAACGGAACGTTCACCTTGCGCCGCAGAGCGATTAACCGCGCTTTATCATCCTCGTTTTTATAATGGCTAGGGAATTTCCAGTCCTGCTTCCAAGCGGAATCATCCCCCCAGTAAGCGAGGCACTCGTTTTCCAACCAGTCCACGTCGTCCTCTTCTAATGGTGCCAAACCCGACTTTAAGAAGTTGAAAATATCCGCATGTCGCCAACCCGAATTCACGACGCGCAAGGCACTCCGAGTGACATTAGCGAGTGGATGGTGCGAAATGTTCTCCCGACGATCGATGAAGAACGGAATCTCGTACCGCTTAAAAATCCGCTGCACCAACTCGTGCCACGGCTCTAACGAGCGCGCGAGGACGGCAATGTCCCGATAGCGTGCGCCTGTTTGCACATACTTCAAAATCGCTCGTGCTGCTGCGACCACTTCCTCCTCGGCGTTGCGGCAATCGTTTATTTCGATTTCATCCCCAACATCGCCGTTGAAAGTGGTGCGTTCTATCCATGCCGCTTCGAGGTAAGCGAGCGCGGGGCTCCGATCAAAACGGCCCATTGCCGTCCGGCGCACCAACATTTGCTCGTGGATCTCGATTGATTCGAGGGCTCCAAGTTCGCTTTTAAGCTTTTCCTTCGTGAAGTTTACCTGATTCCAAACACTGGCTGCCACAACGCCATCATCAGCGGATTCCGTACAAAACGCCAACGTTGTGACCTCCGTGCAAGGGACGATTGCAATTAGTAGCCTTCGCTCCTGCGGGTTCAAACTTCCAAACCCATCCATCCAGAGGCCAGCTAATCGCAGTTTTCGATCGCTTGTTCTCAGGGCCACCGCTGCTTCCTCAAGGAGGCAATCCGCGTCCGACAAGTTGTGTGCTTTGAGCCAAAGTAAGTAGGCGTCAAGCAACAATGCTAAATCGTTCAGTTTCTCACGAAGCGTCGGATCCGAAACTCCCAAAGCCACACGACGAAGGTCCTCGGGAGAGAGCCTCGCAATTTGCAGTTCGTGGAGCATTTTACTGAGCTCAGCGGCGAACCCTTTTCGTGCCGAACTTTGGCCAAAAATGATCAGCTGTCGTTGGTGTTGAGTTAGGAGAGACCGAAGCACCATAATCCGGCCCTCCTCGCTGATGAGATCAGGTTCCAGTTGACCTAATTGCTCGAAGATATAATGCGCGAGACGCTCGAAGGAAACGACATGCAAACGGGTGAAACCACCGAGCTTGGGATGATCTAAAATGGCTCGTTCAACTTGAAAAGTCGCCTGCTTCGGCACGAGAAACACCAACGGTAATTCGTCACTCGCCTCCAACAAACGCTGCTGCACCTCCCCCACGCATCGAAACGATTTTCCACTGCCTGCGGGTCCTGTTAGAAACTTAAGGTGCACAGTCCCTTAATAACGCTTCACAGAACTAGATGCCACGCGAATCGTGCCGGGATTTGCCTTGATCGAGCGGGTCTTGGTCGTTAGAGTTTTGGGGTCAGGGCCCATGGAGTGTGGACTTTCGAACCCCGCCAGGGCAGGAATGCAGCAACGGTAGTTTGCTTCGCAATTGCCGTGGTCACCCTGACACTAACTTTCCTCCCTACCGCTCCAAAATTCACCCAATAATCGCCGTTCTTTTTTTGTCGGCTTTCCGGAACCGATTGGTCGTTGGTAGCGGTTATTTCTCTCGAGTTCTGCAACCCTTAAGAATTCGGCAGCTGGCGTCAGATCTTCCAGATGTTGGGGAACCTCGCTTGCCCCCACCCGTTGTTTAGGAATCCCTACGACTTTGACGACCCGATGCAATGCTCCTTGGCGCACAGCCAACACTTCCCCCTGACGCAAATCCCGCCCTGATTTAATGGCGTGGTCGCCGATTTTAACGGCACCGCCTTGGCATGCGGTTGCGGCCAACTCCCGCGTTTTGAACAAGCGCACCGCCCAGAGCCATTTGTCGGCCCGCATGGTCGGAGTTTCTGGCGATGGATGCAGTCCGGGCCGCGTCATACAAAACGCTCAGTCTTCCGAGAAAAGGTATTCGAGATCAGTCCGAGTCAGGCTGCGAGCAAATCCTTCCTCCCCCAAGACATCGACGATGGTTTGGGCTTTTCGTTGCTGCAGTTCCCAGATTTTCTCTTCCACCGTCCCCGGTGTGATCAATCGGTAGGCGTTCACTGTACGTGTCTGGCCGATTCGATGCGATCGGTCAATGGCCTGCGCTTCCACGGCTGGATTCCACCAAGGGTCATACAGCACCACATAACTTGCATTGGTCAAGTTCAACCCCGTTCCTGCTGCTCGTAGGCTCAATAAGAAAATTGAGGAATTTAAGTCCGCTTGGAAAGCATTGACTACATCTTGTCGCGCTTTGGTTTCTCCCGTCAAAATATAGGTCGGAATCTGACGTTGGACGCATTCCTTTTCGATCAATCGCAGCATCTGCACAAATTGACTGAACACCAATACTTTCTGGCCTTGTGCCATCAGTGGTTCGAGCAATTCAAAGAGTGTTTCAGTTTTTCCCGACTGCGTGTTGTTGCCGACTAGGGCAGGGTGGCAACAGATCTGGCGAAGTCGTGTGAGGGCCGCGAGGACATGGATTTTGCTCTTGGCCAGACCTTGATCTTGCACGCTTTCCATAATTTGATCACGGCTTCGTCGCAATTCAGCCAAATACAATTTGCGTTGATCTTCGCCTAATTCGCAGTCCCTCCGCTCTTCGATCCTATCTGGCAAGTCTTGGGCTACTTGCTTCTTCAAACGGCGTAACATCAACGGTCGCAATTTGGCAGAAAGACGTCGGCGAGCCACTTTTTGGAACGCGACGATGTCATCACCTTTGGGTTCATACTGTTGAGTAAACTCAGATTGAGTGCCGAGATACCCCGGTTGAACGAAGTCCACGATGCTCCATAAATCCAACAACCGATTCTCAAGGGGTGTTCCCGTCAACGCCAGCTTCAGATTAGCCTTCAACTGTTTCACCGATTGCGTGACTTGTGCTGCCGGATTCTTAATGAATTGCGCCTCATCGAGTACAATCGCCTGAAAATCAAATTTTTGAAGCGCGACTAAATCCCTCCTCAACAAGGCATAATTCGTCACGATCAGATCATGTTCAGGAATTTGTCGCCGCAGATTATGGCGTGCAGCTCCGCTCTCCAACACCAAAACCTTCAGGTGCGGCGTGAACCGTTCGGACTCTCGCCGCCAGTTATGCAGCACCGAAGCGGGGCAGATCACCAACGCGGGCTTGCTCGCCGTCCCATGTTGATTTTTCATCCATGCCAACCAAGACAGAGTTTGCAATGTCTTCCCGAGACCCATGTCATCCGCGAGCACGCCACCCAACTTGATGTGCGACAAGTGGCATAGAAAATCGAACCCGTCTTTTTGATATGGTCGTAGCTCGGCCTGAATCGACGAAGGCAGAGGCGTATTGGGAACTCCTTGAAATTCACGAATCCGCTGCCTCAAACTTGTCGCGTGCGGTTGTTCACTAAACCGGTTCAAGGCTGCCTCATCCAGTTTTATGGCGTGAATGAGGTCTACTTTTTGAGCCAACGGACTCAAGCCTATAAGCCCTAGATCAGCGAATGCCTCCTGCGCTTGCAACACTGCATCCGCATCCAACTCCATCCAACCACTGTCCGGCAGTTTCACAAATCGACCAGTGGCTGTTTGGAGTCGGTTCAAATCAGCCAATGTCATCTTCAACCCTTCGATCTCCCAGGTCGTGGAAACTGAGAACCAGTCGATCCCGCTAGATTGAATTACCAACTTCGGCCGGAGTTGTCGAGGAGCCAGAAACAGCCGTTGAAACGCCGGATTTCCCAGATAGTCCGCCTCGGATGGCCGATCGGACCAAGTTGCCGCAAGAGAATCTAGAAACCGTTCATTGGCATCACCCACCCACAAGCTTGGCTCCGGCGTGAACCAATCGAGTAGTCGTAGCCATTCGGTTGCAGGGTCGAGTCGTGGGTCGTCAAGAATCTCAGGCCGACTGCCTTCCTCCAACTTATCCGCGATCGGTCGCCATTCATGACCGTTCCACTGCCAGACGCTGGCATCCAACTCGCTGACTGCCATCAAACGCAGTCGCACTGTTTCATCGCTTAGCTCAAAGGTAAACTGCGGCCGAGCCCGATGGGCCACACATAATTGTTCCCAATCCGTCCCCGGGCGTTTCACCGTGCGGCGGAGATGGGTCAACAGGCGATGACTCAGTTTGCGAACGGGCAGCAAAGGCTTGGGCAACCATTGACTCAGAAATCCCGGCGGCGGGCTTTCTTTCACGAGATAAACTTGATCTCCGAGCAGGAGCAATTGCGGTTGACCCGCAAAAAAAACAGCTTCCGTCAACGCCTTGATCTCACCCCGGGGTAGCACGAGTTCATGGCAAAAAGCTAGACCCTCCTCGCTCTCCTGTAAATGCGGCACAAATTCTGCCATCTCACCTACAAACCGCAAACGACCCCCAGAACTGAGTTCGATCCGTCCGTTGGCACCCCATCTTGCTAACCACTGCAAAAGATCAGTGCCCGATAGAATGATCGAATTCTCTTCGACCTGTTGATCCGCATAAACCTGTTCGATCCACTCGATAAACTCCCAATCCTGAGCCGGAAACAATTCATGCTCGTGGGCGGCCCGCGCCGTGAGATCGAGCAATTCAGATAAGCTTTTTAACTTTTCCCCCACCCTTGGCCGAAAAACGGAGAAATTGATCTTGAGTGCATGTAACCCCGGGGTTTCCTCATTCGGCACCAGATGCCCCATCACGCGAAGGCAAGCCCGTGGAGCATCCAAATGGATCGGTGCTCTCGGTAACAACCACTGCTCCAACTGTTTGACAACCTGCCTTTCCTGTTCTTCAGACTCAATCTCTGCAAACTTCAGCATGTTGGCGTGTGGCAGTAATTCCGTGGGCACAGTTCGCCCGTTACGTAAAAACAGAATTGCCAACTCCTCCAGACGTGCCTTGCCAATCACCCCCATCAATCGAGGCCACCAAGTTTGGCCCGGAAAATCCTTCCTCGCCAAACTCAACTTTTCAAAATAATCCTCGAGTAATAGCCAACCCCGTTGAGGATCCGGACATTCTGCAAATCCATGCAGTAATTTCATCCGGTCGTTGACAGCATTCTTAGAGTCCGACAACTCCCGACGCAGATCTGCAAATGCCCCGTATGTGCTGTTTAAGACCTTGTTGTTCGCGTCATACTTAGGTGCGGAACCGGAGCGATGCGTGGTTCCGTTCTTTGAGGTTGGGCGTGGCATGGTTGAGCTAGTTGAAGAAAAGAGAGATCCCGTAGAGAGTTGAGTTGCTGACCGTTGCCAAACTGCTTCCACAATCGCCAGACGCCATCCAGCAAGGGGAAGGGAGATCAACCATTTTTTTCTGCACTCCAGTGTTCATCATTTCACGTCGTGCTAATTTTAGACACAGCAGGGGATAGTCTCAGAAAACGATCCTTCGCGGCAATCTTTCTTTGCAGTCCGGTTTGCTTGCCATTACTAGGCTTCTCCGGCACGTTACAACTTGTATGACTCATGGTAAGCGTTCAAAAAAACTAAACTGTGCATGGGGTTGCCTCTTAGGGGTCTGGGTCATGTTTTTCGCTGTTGCGGAGCGTGGTCTACTCGGAGCATCCGTGAGCCTTCCCACGGAGGACAATTCCGCTGTCAGAAGAATTCTTTCGGAAAACTGTTTTACTTGCCATGGCCCCGATGCGAAGACGCGGAAGAGTGGCAAAAAACTTCTGAGGCTCGACCTCTCTGAAAGCGCACGAAGGGATACCGGTGATGGACACCCGGCCATCATTCCAGGCCAACCGGAGAACAGTGAGCTGATCCGGCGCATTACTACTACGGACGTCGATGATAAAATGCCGCCGCCTGATTCTGATAAAAAACTCACGCCCGAAGAAATTGAACTCCTCAAGAAATGGATCAAACAAGGCGCGGAATACGCAACTCATTGGTCGTATGTTCCTCCACGAAGGTCTCCGTTGCCCGTAATTCAAGACAAGCGTTGGCCTAAGAACAGCATTGATTATTTTCTACTCGCTCGGCTTGAACAGGAGAAACTCAAACATGCAACCGAGGCTGAACCGGCCGTCCTTATCAGGCGAGTGACGCTTGATCTCACGGGTCTTCCGCCCACACTTGCGGAGGTCAAATTGTTCCTTGCTGATCGAAAACCGGGGGCTTATGAACGGCTTGTCGATCGAGTGTTAAAAAACGAGGCATTCGGTGAACACTGGGCGAGGCTTTGGCTTGATCAGGCGCGGTATGCCGATTCCAGCGGTTACGCCGATGATCCTAGCAGAACCATCTGGGCTTATCGCGATTATGTCGTGAGATCGTTGAATTCAAACAAGCCCTTCGATCAATTTACACTCGAACAAATTGCCGGGGATTTAATTCAGAATCCAACCGATGAACAATTAGTCGCAACTGCATTTCATCGCAACACGATGACTAATAACGAGGGTGGCACAAGCGACGAGGAGTATCGGAATGTTGCGGTGGTTGATCGAGTGAACACCACGATGGCTGTTTGGATGGGAACCACGATGGCTTGCGCTCAATGTCACAACCACAAATATGATCCTATCACACAGGAGGATTACTTTCGTCTCTTCGCGATTCTGAACAACACTTCCGACGCCGACAAGGGGGACGAGACTCCGGTCCATCCGCTTTTTACTCAGGAGCAGAAAAACCAACGAAATAATTGGCGCACGAACATTAGTCGACTGCAAGCTGTGTTGAAGACCTCCACACCGGAACTCGACAAAGGGCAGGAACAGTGGGAGCAAAGCTTTAAAACTGAGCCGCGATGGGATTCATTTTCTTCGGTTCAAATTCAGTCAAAATCTGGAGCTAAAACGCAAATTCTCGATGGTGGAATTGTGGAAGTAGAGCGCGGCGGAAAGACAGACACCTACACGTTGACGGTTCCCCTTGCAACCAACGAAGTAGTTTCTGCTTTGCGGATTGATGTTTTAGCTAACCCAAAGTCGCCTGAGCGCGGTCTTGGGTATGCTGATGGAAACTTTGTTGTCTCTCGAATTTTTGGCGACATCGTGCCAATTCGTCCGACTCGTTTGACGGGTCGTTTTTTGAAAATTGATCTCGTTGGTAAGGACCGAATTCTGTCTCTCGCTGAGGTGCAGGTTTTTGATGGCGCGACGAATATTGCACTGCGCGGAGAGGCGAAACAAAGCACCACGGCTTTGGACGGGTCGGCCAAACTTGCGATTGATGGCAACACCGATGGAGATTATGCCAAAGCCAGATCGACAACGCACACCGCCCAGTCCGCAGACCCTTGGTGGGAGCTCGATCTGAAATCCACGATGTCATTAGATCGGATTGTGTTATGGAACCGCACGGACGGTTTTCCAGAGCGACTCAACGGTTTTCGCGTGACTCTATTGAACGAAAAACGTGAAACGATTTGGCAACACCAAGGCCAGTCAGCACCCAGCCAGAGCATCGAACTCCTCCCCGACGGTCGGCGTTCGGTAGGGTTTACTTTTACCTCAGCAGATTTTTCACAGAAGGATTATGAAGCAGAGAAGCTCATTAATAATGCCGATCTAAAGTCACAAGGTTGGGCAATTGCCCCCCAAATTCACGAGCCACACTCCCTGACCCTTGTGCCTCAGAACCCGATCACCATTGGCTCAGGATCAAATCTAGTGGTCACGATCGAACATCTTTCAAAGACTGACTATGCCACGATTGCTCGACTGCGGCTTTCTAAATCAATCGACCCGCGAGCAGCAGCAGAAGCTCGGGTTCCGCAACCCATTCTTGCCATGTTGCGTGGAAAAACTAAACCCCCAACAGCAGCTCAACGTCAGGATCTTCTGAATTATTATCTGTCGATTGCTCAGGAATTACAACCGGTGCGTGACGAACTGGCGGTAGTTACAAAGAACCTCGCGGAGTCGAAGCCGTACACTACGGTGCCGATCCTGCGGGAATTGGCCGATGATAAGCGGCGTAAGACCACTATCCAACGCCGAGGCAATTTTCTGGATCTTGGCGCGGAAGTCACCAATGGGTTGCCTGTCTCGCTCTTCGCATACTCACGCACTGAAAACCCTGATCGTCTGGCCTTAGCTCGATGGCTCGTGGATAAGAACAATCCGCTGACCGCACGCGTCGTTGTGAACCGGCTTTGGGAGTCCATTTTTGGCACAGGGTTGGTAAGAACAAGCGAGGAATTTGGACTGCAGGGTGAGTTGCCATCGCACCCGGAACTGCTCGATTGGTTGGCGACAGAATTGATGGCACAGCAGTGGGACACTAAACAATTACTCCGCCTCATGGTAACGTCAGCCGCATATCGCCAATCGTCGCGTGTGGTTCCTGATGTATTGGCGCAAGATTTTGACAATCGTTTGCTTGCTCGCGGCCCTCGTTTCCGACTGTCGGCTGAAATGATCCGCGATCAAGCCTTATCCGTCAGTGGCTTACTGAGTCCAAAAATGTACGGTCCTCCCGTCCGGCCCCCCCAACCCAAAACCGGATTGAGTGCGGCGTTCGGGAGTGCGACTGACTGGGATCCGAGCACGGGAGAGGATCGTTTCCGTCGGGCCCTCTATACAACATGGCGTCGTTCCAACCCTTATCCATCGATGGCGACTTTTGATGCACCCAATCGAGAAGTTTGCCTCGTGCGACGTGAGCGATCCAACACTCCGCTGCAAGCACTGGTGACGTTGAACGATCCAGTCTACGTCGAAGCTTCCCAAGCTCTCGCTCGAAAGATGGTTTCATCTGGACGGACCCCATCCGAGAAAGCGCAGTATGCCTTCCAGCTTTGCCTGAGTCGCGCACCCACCAGAAACGAACTCAAAGGATTGGTCGGACTTTATAACCGAACATTCAAGCGATTTCAAAATGACCCGACTAAAGCCAAGGAACTTGCTTATCAACCCCTAGAAAAACCGTCCTCAGAATCAAAAACTGCCGAGTTAGCAGCGTGGACTGTTGTCGGCAATGTCTTACTCAACTTGGACGAAATGCTCATGAAACGATAGCCAGAGGAAGCGCGTATGAATCCATTATTAAACCAATTACAAGCAACTACCCGTCGACATTTCCTTGGCAGGTCTGCTCAGGGTTTGGGTGCGATGGCGTTGGCTTCTTTGTTGAAGGGCGGGGCCTCGGCATCACCCGTGATGCCTTCGGATCGGCTGGCTCCACGGCTACCTCATTTTAAGGCCCGTGCTAAGCGTGTTATTTACTTACACCTCACCGGTTCACCTCCGCACCTCGATCTTTTTGATTACAAGCCAGAGCTAGTGAAACGCAACGGTCAAGATTGTCCTGATGCCTTTGTTAAAGGTAAGCGGTTTGCGTTTACCTCGGGCACACCCAAATTACTCGGCACACCAAGAACCTTCGCGCAATACGGCAAAGGCGGTGTGTGGATGTCGGACGCGATTCCCCATCTTCACTCGGTTGCGGATGAACTGTGCGTCATTCGTTCCATGTCTACCGATCAATTCAATCACGCGCCAGCGGAGCTATTAGTTTATACCGGGTCACCACGCTCAGGGCGACCTTCGATGGGGGCGTGGGTGACTTACGGATTGGGAACAGAAAATCAAAACCTCCCCGGCTTTGTCGTGCTGATCTCAAGTGGTGTCCAACCCAACGGCGGCAAGAACTCGTTCGGGAGTGGGTTTCTCCCTTCAATTTACCAAGGGGTGCAATGCCGTTCGAAGGGCGATCCAGTCCTTTACGCTTCCGATCCCCCTGGTCTCGATCGTGAGGTTCGCCGCATGAGCCTAGATACGTTACGGGAATTGAATGAAATTCAGGCGGCTGAACTTGGCCATCCTGAAACCCAGACGCGCATCGCCCAATATGAATTAGCTTATCGGATGCAGATGTCCGTTCCCGAAGTCATGGATATCAATCGAGAATCTGCGGCGACGATTGAGGCTTACGGAGCCAAACCCGGTGAATCTAGTTTCGCCAACAATTGTTTATTAGCCCGTCGATTGGTTGAGCAAGGAGTGCGCTACGTGCAATTGTTTGATTGGGGATGGGATTTTCATGGCACCTCCTCCGGCGAAGATATTCGCGGAGGATTAACCACCAAGTGCGCCACCATGGATCGACCCGTCGCGGCTCTCCTCAAGGATTTGCGTCAGAGAGGATTGCTCGACGACACTCTCGTAGTTTTGGGTGGTGAGTTTGGTAGGACTCCCTTTCGTGAAGGTCGCACCGCCAATGGAGAAATCCTAGGTCGTGATCATTTCCCTGATTGTTATACAATGGTTGTGGCGGGCGGTGGGGTGAAAGGAGGCTCGATGTATGGTGAATCCGATGAACTCGGCTTCAGCGTCGCGAGGGACAAAGTCAGTGTCTATGATCTACAGGCAACACTGCTTCATCAACTTGGTTTCAACCACGAACGATTGACCTACAGATTCCAAGGCCGTGATTATCGACTGACTGATGTTGAAGGCCAAGTGGTGAAGGGAATACTTTCCTAACCGAGTCCCTCGAGTATTACGCCCCTTACCATGGGGCATCCCAGATTCATTGGCGACCGCGGGATTGACGCCATTTATCGAGACCGACAGCAAGGATGATTACCGTGCCTATAATAATCTCCTGAACGTAATTCGGCCAATCGATCTGCGTGGAACCACTGCGTAGAACCGCCATTGTCAGCGCACCAATCATCGAGCCTAGGATGCTTCCTGTGCCACCGTTGAGACTCGCTCCGCCGATCACGACGGCAGCGATGATATCAAGCTCGATACCCAGTGCAGTGCTCGGATCTCCCTGACGCAATCGGGAAAACTGCATCAGTCCCGCGAGACCAAAAAAGACGCCCGAAAGCGTATAGACACTCAGTTTGACCAATCGCGTCCGGACACCGCACAGGCGGGCCGTAGCTTCGTTCGAACCAATCGCGAAAATATAGCGACCAAAAACACTGTGGTTCAAAACCAACGCCATAATGATGGCGAGGTCGATCACCACTGCGATACCGGGCGCGACGAAATAGCCATTCGGATCAGGATCTGCCATCAATAATCCCACAGAGGGCAGGGCAATATCTGGCAGATTGACAGTCTGGTTATCGGCCAACCTTTTGGTTAAGCCTCGGGCGATGCCCAACATTCCCAGCGTCACAATAAATGGAGTCATGCGAAACACTGAGATGATCACGCCATTCAGGAGGCCAATCAAACCACCGGTCGCTAGAACCGCCAAAATCATCATCCCCATCGAGGACCCACTCTTGATGAGGACGGCCCCCAGAACGCTGGTGAGGGCCACTACCGACCCCACGGAAAGGTCGATGCCGCCACTGACGATGATCATCGTCATGCCGATGGAACCAATCGCCACCACGACAGTTTGTGTGAGAATTAATTTAAAATTGTAGGCGGAAAAAAAAGTGTCGGCGACTTCCCCGGGCATGATGATCGCGAAAAACATCACCACGAACGCCAGAATAAGAAAAGGTCCGAGCAGATTGATGACCTGCTGCAAGTTCACACGGCGAGTTTGCTCGTCTAAGATTGGCTGATGTTCAGTTTTCATCTTGGCCGATCGCGGTGGCAATAATGCTGTGTTCGGTCCACTCGGGCGCCGGACGGATGGTACGAATGGTGCCACGGCACATGACGCCGATGGTATCACAGACTCCGAGGAGTTCAGGAAGATAGGAGCTGATAAAAATGACTGATTTTCCAGCCGCTGCTAACTGCCCGATGATTTGGTAGATTTGTGCCTTACTGCCCACATCAATCCCGCGTGTGGGTTCATCGAGCAGCAGAATCTCTGCATCGTGATGGAGCAGCCGACCTAGAGCCACTTTTTGCTGATTCCCACCGGACAGGTCGCTGATATTTTGTGCCGAGTTGCGAGCCTTGACGCCGAGCGTTGACATCCAACTCGAAGCGAGCCGATCCTGGCGTCGACGGTTGATAAATCCTCCGGTGGCGCAGGGATGCAAATTACTGAGGAGGAGGTTGTCGCTAATGCTTCGACCCAGCATGAGGCCCTCTTCCTTGCGATTTTCACTTAAATAGCCCACTCGCTTTTGTAGCCAAGCTCGAGGAGTAGCCCGATTGCAGGAGCTCCCACGCAGCTTCACTTCCCCACCGATCTGAGGATCAAGCCCAAACAGTGCGCGTAAGGTCTCCGTGCGTCCTGCGCCGATAATCCCCGCAATTCCAAGGATCTCCCCAGCTCGAAGTTGGAAACTGACATTTCTAGGTTTCAGAACGCCTCGTAACTGCGTGACTTCCAGCAGAGTGGCACCTACGGAATGGGGCACGCGAGGGTAGACTTCACTCAGTTCCCGCCCCACCAACAGGCGCATGATCCCCGGCAACGCCTCGCGTGTCATGCGGCCCATACCGACACTCTCGCCATCCCGAAGAACGGTGTAATGGGAGGCTAGTTCAAGACATTCCTCCAAAAAATGACTGATGTAAATAATGCTAACCCCGCTGTCTCTCAACCGGAGGATCACTTCAAATAAATTCTTCGTATCGACCTGAGTGAGCGAACTGGTGGGTTCATCCATGATCAAGACTCGGGGTGATCCGACCAAGGCTCGAGCGATCTCCACCATCTGTTGCTGGGCCAGAGAGAGTTGGTTGACGGGCACCTTCAGCGGGAGATGCTGTTGGTTAAGTTTTGCCAACGCGGCCAAGGCTAGACGCCGACGTTCGCTCCGATCGATCCAACCCAATCGTTGAGGTTCCCTTCCCAAAAGAATATTTTCTTCGACGGACAAATGGGGAACTAAGCTCAGCTCCTGGTAAATCATCGCTACCCCTGCACTCCGAGCCTCGAGCGGGGTCGCTGGAGCAAATACTTGACCGTCGAGCTGGATTTCTCCTCCATCAGCAGAATGGGCTGCGCTCAGTATTTTCATGAGGGTGCTTTTGCCCGCGCCGTTTTCGCCGATCAGCGCGTGCACCTCGCCGGAACCCACCACCAAAGAAACATCACGCAATGCCTGTGTTGCACCAAAGCACTTTTTGACCTTGGTGATACGCAGCCTTGGGACACTCATGCAACGTGGGGATGAAGACTCGCTAACGCGTCACTTCAGGTATTTATCCAGCGGAGGATACAATAAATCGCGCTTCTCCGGTTGATCCATATTCTCCTTAGTGACGACTTGGACGCCGGTATCCACCTTTTTTTCAACCGGTTTCTTTTGGGATATGTCGACGATCGCTTTGACGCCCAGATATCCCATTTTCATCGGATTCTGCACCACCAATCCTTGCACATCACCCTTGGCTAATCCCTCAACCGATTGCGTGCCAGCATCAAAACCAACGAGCTTCACAATGCCACCAGCTTTCCCCATATCTCGCAACGCCATCATGATCCCGATCGTGACGGGTTCGCAGGGTGCAAAAATTCCATTCACCTCTTTACCGTAACGGTTGAGTAGATCCTGCACCGCCTTATACGCTGAATCTCGAGTCGGTCCGGCATATTGGTTTTGTGAGATGATTTGGATACTCGGAAACTTGTTAGTCATCACATTCATGAATCCCGCTTCACGTTCCTCCGTGCTCGCGGATCCGACTTGATATCGCACAAGGATGACTTTCCCATTTCCATTGAGCATGTTGGCTAAGTGCTCCGCACCCAACTGGCCGCCGTGGTAGTTATCCGTCGCGATATAGCTCGAGTAGCGGTCAGACTTCAGTCCGGAATCAATGATAACGACGGGGATTTTAACGGATTGCGCAGTTTCCACAGGTGCCACAAGTGCTCGGGAGTCCAGCGGGGCCAACACAATTCCATCCACGCGTCGAGCAACAAAATTCTCGACAACCGCGATCTGTTGATCTCGATCATCCTCACGCAGGGGACCCTTCCAGATCAGGTTGATTTTGTAGCCTTGTTCCTCAAGTTCCAGCTTGGCTTTCACAGCTCCTGCGTGGATTGATTTCCAAAACTCGTGACTTGTGCCCTTAGGGATGACCGCGATCGTAAGGTTTTTACCAGCTCCCGTGACGGATAAGCTACAGAACAGACCGATAAAAACGGCTGCCAAACAGTGCAAAAATGGCTTCATCCACCCACCATAAAAAATCTGGCGACCCGTGACAATGATTTTGGCAAGCAACCTCACTTTCCAAGTTTGGAAAGAAAAGGCTTTTTAGGCATGGGCAGCGTGGTTGGTCAGCTTCGGTTGAACGTTAGGAATGAACGGACCTTGAGGCTGAGCGAACTTAATTTGTGACCGAATCACCAGAGTGCCTAGCAATAAGTCGGCCAATGGAAACACGACGTTAAAATTCTTACCCATGTAACGATGGTGCAGCAAATGATGACCATTAAGTCGGAAAAAAACTCCCGAACGCTCAACAAACCGTTTCCGAGGAAGGTGCATGCACCAGTGGATGTATTCGTAGGTTGCGTAATAGGCACTGCAAGCCACGGCTCCGCCAACAAGTATCGCCCATTTTTGCCAAATGATGGCCGCAATCAGCATTGGCATCTGACAGAAAAAGACCAAAACCGGACCATTCCACCAAGCCATTGGAATCGTTTTCTTATCCTCTTCATTGATCAGATGATAAGTGTGGTCTGCTTTGAAAGTCTGGTGATGCACGATCGCATGTGCTTCAAACGGGTAACGGAAAGGGCCCAAGGGACGGTGCATAATGAAGCGATGAAGCGTCCACTCAAAAAATGAGGAGAAAACCACGCCCGAGAACGCACCAACCGCACACCAAGTAATAAATGAGATCATGTTTTAAGGGCTCTCGCAGTTGTATTCGAATTCAAACCACAATCCGCGACCAGCTCTTTATTATACTACCAAATGCCTCTGCGTAAACCGAAAAGTTCAGGTTGTTTGACTAACGAGATTTTGGTTCCGGTTTTGGTTGGTAATAGCGGCGTGGGTGAATAGACTGATTGGGTAAATCAGAGTTGCACACCGCGTTGAAGCCTTATTATATGAATTATTCGCCACTGAAATTCGTTTTCGCCCTGTTGACCGCTGCTACGTTCCAAACCCAGCCTGTATTGGCTCAAACTCCTTCGGCTGATGTGATCCGAGGATCGCTTTTTTCCG
>WBXJ01000032.1 GCA_008933045.1 Verrucomicrobiota bacterium | reverse complement strand
CTGGCCGATGGACGTGACGCTGTTTGGGATCTTCACGCTCGTCAATCCAGTGCAGTGAGCGAACGCCCTGTCAGCGATTGACATGACACTGGTGGAGATCGTCACGTTCGTCAATCCACTGCACCCATAGAACGCATCTTGGCCGATGGAGGTGACGGGGAGTCCGTTGATTGTTTCTGGGATGAACAGGGTGCCGGTGGCTTTGGGATTGCTGCCGGTGATTGCGATGGAAATACCATCGGAGGTATAGAGTAGCTCGGCTTGAAGGTAGGTAGGTAGGGCTAGGAGTATAAGGAGAGCCAGAGTTGCGATGGTTATTTTTCGTAACGATATACGTCGGTTCATAATTTTTAATTAGAAAACATGCCGTGGGTAGGTGTGTCAAGGATTTGTTTGTGGGAGAAAAAACGTGGTTGGTGTTTGGAGAGAGGAGATGGAGAGAGGAGATGGAGAGAGGGAGTTTGTGGGGAGAATTGGGTTGAAATCGGCGGAGTGGAGGAGGTGGTTGGGGAGGGACAATGGTGGTTGTCGGTAGAGCAATTTTTTGGTCGGTTTTTGTTGATTTCGGGAGATTTAGCCGCCGGTTAAAAGAGCAGGGGACGAGCTGCGGGCCCTAGCTTGCGCCCTCTCCACCCACACGACTAGAATTGACGACTAGAATTCAGATGCAAGATTCTAGGGCGGGCGTTACGATCGGTTGATTGATTCAACTGTTTTTTTATGTTCTGCATGCGCTGGCGTTTCTGGGGTCGTAACAAGGTGATCCGATGGGTCGGATGTTTTCTATTGCTTTGGCTTGGTGTTGCAACGGTGAATGCCGAGTCAGCAGGGCACCAAACCAATGACATCGAGGGATGGCGGGTGTTGGTCAATGTGCAACTCCTGAATAAAGAATCCGAAGCTACGGCGACCGCGCTCAGACTGCTCCGTCAGCAGCTCCAAGAGATTATTCGAGTCATCCCTGGCCCAGCACTAGCGAAGTTGAGAAAGGTAACTCTGTGGTTTTCGCCAGAATATCCACAAGTCAAACCTCGAGCGGAGTATCATCCGGGTGCAGAATGGTTACGTGAAAATGGACGTGATGTGAGGATGGTTAAAGGGGTTGAATTTACGGATATCAAGAATTTTGAAGCTGAGACGAAACGAATGCCGAATTTTACCTTGCACGAATTAGCGCACGCCTATCACGACACCGTGCTGAGGCAAGGGTTTGAGAATCAGGAGATCAAGACTGCTTTTATGAAGGCAAAAACGAGCGGTACCTACGACCGAGTCGATCGCTGGAACGGGACGGGACGTGCGAACACGATGGAGCGTGCTTACGCGTTGACCAATCCGATGGAATATTTCGCAGAGTCAACGGAAGCTTTTTTTTCGCGCAACGATTTTTTTCCGTTCAATCGTTCAGAATTACATTCACATGATCCAACGATGGAAGTGCTGCTCGAACGATTGTGGAGAGAGGATTAGTTAACGGAGTGTTTTGGGTTGGTAGATGACGTGAGGATGCACCGCATTATTTTAACAGTGATGCCTTCACCGCCGGATGTCCGGTGTTGGTGGGTGTGCTTATTTCTCCTCCTTACCCTCGATGTGCGTGGGGCCACGAATTCAGCATGGTTCAACCGAGTTTGGCAAACTGACGAAGGTTTGCCGGATAATGCGGTGGTCGGGATCGCACAGACGCCAGATGGTTTCCTGCGCGTGGCGACTCAGGGTGGCTTGGTGAGGTTTGATGGCAACCAATTCCGAGGGTTTGTTCCAATTACGGAAGTTGGTGCGTTGAGCGGGTTGTTGCATGGGTTGACTGTGGATCGGCGGGGGCGTTTATGGGTCGTTAAGGATCGTGGGATTTTAGCCTGTGTTGAGAACGGTCGAACTACTTCTCATACGCTGCGTCGAAGCTCGGCCAATGCTCGCGCAGTGACACCGGTTGAGGACGCAGACGGTACGTTATGGGCGGCTTATCCAGCGGATGGCAGTCGTATTATCGCGCTTCGAGATGGAAACATCAGGTACTATGGGACACAAGACGGGTTGCCTCCAGGAGCTGCCATTCAATTGGTTTGTGACAAACTTGGGCAGTTGTGGTTTGCAACGGGCGGCCAGTTGGGAGTTTTTCGAGATGGCAGGTTTGTGGTGTTGGGATCGATCTCCGGCGTGCAATGCATTGTGGCGGCAGCGTCCGGTGGGGTCTGGATCTGTGCAGGATCGCGGATATTGAAATGTAGCGAGAGCGGTTTGGTGTTACCATTCGCCGATTTGCGTACATCACGCACATCAATCAATTTCACAGTGGGGCTTGAGGATCGGTCCGGTAACCTTTGGCTGGGTACAAGTGGGCAAGGATTATTTCGCTTGGAGGATAAATTATTCATCGCCTCTCCGGTATCTCACCGAGAGATACTCAGTTTGGCAGAAGATCGAGACGGCAACATTTGGGTAGGAACTCGGGGTGGGGGATTGAATCGGTTATCTCCAAAAGTTGTTGAGCTTGAGGAGATTGTTTCAGGGCCACCATTCGAGGCCGTGCGATCGGTTTGTCAGGATAGGGACGGCATGCTTTGGGCGGTTGCGCGTAGTGGCGTGGTTGCTCGAAGATTAGAGAGCGGTTGGAGCGTGTTAGGGGCCACCAACGGATGGAATATCGAGGATTCGATGTCGGTTTCACCGGATCCAAACGGGGGCGTTTGGATTGGAACCCATTATGATGGGCTGTTTTTGTGGCGTGATCGCGTGGTCACTTCTTATACGGCGCAAACGGGTCTGGCGGGAAATTTTGCTCGGTCGCTTTTCACCAGTCCCAAGGGCGATCTTTGGGTCGGAACCGCTTCTGCGGACGGTTTACACCGGCTAAGCAAGGGTGAGTTGAAGCGGTTTGATCTACCCGATGGCAGCGGATTAGTTCGTGCAATGACGATGGATGCTGAGGGCACGCTTTGGGTGGGTACCGCGGCGGGTAATTTATTACGAGTGACTGGTGATGTGATTACTGAGGAGACGTCGCGCTCACTACCTCGGTTGGCAACCATTCGATGCCTTTCCATGGGCTCGGATCAGAGTTTATGGATTGGGTATGGGGGTAGCGGCGTGGGTCGATTGAAGGACGGGCAATTCACGCAATTTCTGGAGGAACAAGGAATCAATGATGATTACATTTCGCAAATAAGTCACGATGCTGCTGGGCGATTATGGTTTGCTGGAAACAAGGGTGTTTTTTACGTCGATGACCAAGATTTTAGGGATCAGATTGCGGGACGAGTTTCTCGGGTGCGTCCAGTAAGCTTTGGAAGGGAAGAAGGATTGCCTGGACTGCAAGCGAGCCGTGAAGCGTGGCCGGGGGTTGTGCGTGCGAATGATGGGCGGCTATGGATTTGTATGCAAACGGGTTTAGCCATTGCGCAACCTGCGGCATTGCGAGCCCACCCCACCCCACCCGCTGTGACGATTGAAAGTGTTGCAGTGGATGGTCATTTAGTTGCGAACTATGACGCTCAGAGGGTTGGGTATGGAACCGCTAATCCAGGAAAGCAGGTTGTCTATATCGGAGGAACCGAACGTCCACAGCTCACTGTAGCGGCTGGTCGTAGCCAGATCGCTATTGAGTTTACGGCACTCAGTTTCGCTTCTCCTCGCAATGTTGCGTTTCGGTATAAACTCGAAGGATTGGAGGATGAATGGGTCGAGGCAGGACAACGCCGAGTTGCGAATTACAGCCGTCCTCCACCGGGGAAATATCAATTTAAAGTCATCGCCTCAGACCAAGGCGGAAACTGGAGTCAGTCGAGTGCGGATCTACATATCAGGGTTCTTCCTCAGATTTGGCAGACATGGTGGTTTCAGGTTTTGGTCACGGTCATTCTCGTGGGATTAGTGGGTGGGATTGTTCGTTATTTGGAAGCTGAAAAAATGAGGATGAGAATCCAACTTACTGAACGAAAAGGTGCGATTGAACGAGAGCGATCTCGCATTGCCAAAGATGTTCATGACGATCTCGGGGCTAGTCTCACGGAGATCACTCTCCTTAGCGAGTTGGCTCAGGGCTTCGATAGTTCGTCGGAACAATTACAAACCGACATGCGAAAAATTGCTGCACGAACAAGAAATCTCACGCGTGCGTTGGATGCAACTGTGTGGGCTGTGAATCCTCGAAATGACACATTGGAAAGTCTCGCCAGTTACACATGCACCCATGCCGAGGATTTTTTGAAGTCGGCTGGAATCCGTTGTCGGCTGGAGGTGCCTGATCACCTACCACACCAAGTTCTCACAGCCGCTTTACGCCATAACGTGTTTCTCATCGTCAAGGAAGCACTGCACAATATCGTCAAACATGCGTATGCCACCGAAGTGTTGCTTCGCCTCTCTGTGTTCGCCGACGGGATGTTGATCGAGATCGAAGACAATGGAAAAGGGTTTGCGACGGTTCAGGAGCCAACGGAGATAAAAAGCGTGAGTAAACGTCATGGGGACGGTTTGTTAAACATGCGCAAACGTGCTGAGGATATTGGAGCTAGATTCGAAATTGATCAGCGAGTCTCCAGCGGGACTCGAATTCAGTTGGAGATGCGTGTCGATGCCGCTTGATTTCATCCGCCAGCCAACGAGCCTGAGTTTTGGGTCACTCATTTGAACGACTGGCATCCTCGCACTAGGTTTGGGTTAATCTTAGAAAAATAAAATGAGTATCATCGTGGCCATTGTGGAGGATGATGCAGGGATACGAGAAGCACTGGCTCGCATCCTGACTCGTGCCCCTGGTTTTCAATGCTTGGGATGCTATGCGACCGCGGAGGAGGCACTCATCGAGTTAGGTTCTGTGAAACCGGATGTGGTCTTGATGGATATCAATCTGCCGGGCATGAGCGGCGTGGAATGCGTTCGCGCGTTGAAGGCAAATCGGGAATCTCCCCACATCGTTATGTTGACGGTGTACGAGGATTCCGAGCAGATTTTTGAGTCTCTCGCCGCAGGTGCCGCAGGATACCTTTTAAAAAGAACTCCCCCTTCGGAATTACTGGAGGCGATTCGTGATGTGCACTCGGGCGGTGCCCCGATGAGCAGCCAGATCGCACGCAAAGTGGTGCAATCGTTTCGCGCAACATTGCCTCTCAATAAACTCACTCAACTTTCACCGCGTGAGCAGGAGATATTGAGATCCTTAGCTCAGGGCTTTTTGATCAAGGAGATTGCCGAGCAGCTCGGGATCGGATTCGACACAGTTCGCACGCATATCAGGCGCATTTACGAGAAATTACAGGTCCATTCTCGCGCCCAAGCGGTTGCAAAATTTGTTCAACCAGATCAATTGTTAAGACGAGAGAAAGGAGGTTAAAATGATGAGGATTCGCATTTTCTCAGTGATGATATTTTTGTGGATGTGCCTAGTTCTGGGACGTCTTGTGCATGCGGAAACGAAGCTTCCTGCTCCGCCCAATATTATTTACATCCTCGCCGACGACATGGGCCTCGGGGATATCTCGTGCTTAAATTCTAACAGTGCTTGGAAAACCCCACACCTCGATCAACTCGCTCGAGAAGGTAGGATTTTTACTGATGCCCATTCGGCCTCGGGTGTCTGTACTCCAAGCCGGTATGCCTTACTGACAGGCCGTTACTCGTGGCGTGGTGCGATGAAGTCGAGTGTTTTACACGGTTATGATCCCTCGCTGATTGAGAAGGGGAGACTCACCGTGCCTGCGTTGCTGCGCTCGCACGGATACGCCACCGCGATGGTAGGTAAATGGCACCTCGGTCTTGATTGGGTCCGAGCCGGTTCCAAATTGGAAGATGTCGATTACACCAAACCCTTCCAAGGTGGCCCCGTTGCGCGTGGGTTTGACACGTTTTTTGGCATTAGTGCCTCCCTCGACATGCCTCCCTACGTTTATCTCGAAAATGATCGTGCTCGCAGTGTTCCCACGGAACGGGTGGCAGACAGTCCCAAGCCAAAAATGTGGCGTGCTGGCCCCATCGCTCCCGATTTTAAACATCAAGAAGTGCAGCCTCTCCTGTTTCAAAAGTCTCGAGAGTTTTTAACCACGCGGTCACAGGCGAAGGATGGAAAACCTTTTTTCCTCTACCTTGCGTTAGCGTCACCTCACACACCTATCGTTCCGACGAAGGGATTTGAAGGCAAAACACGGACCACACCTTACGGGGATTTTATCGCAGAATTAGACGCAGAGATAGGGGTTCTGCTGGCCGATCTTGATCGGCTTGATTTCGCTAAAAACACCCTCGTTATTTTCACGGCGGATAACGGGTTTGCTCCCGCCGCAAATCTTGAGGAACTTCGAAAGCTCAATCACGAACCTAGCCTGATTTACCGTGGCCATAAGGCTGATCTTTTTGAGGGTGGCCATCGTGTCCCGTTTATTGCGCGGTGGCCTGGAACCATTCCGGCTGGGACGCGTTGTAATGAAACAATCGGGCATCTGGATCTAATCGCGACGTGTGCGGAGATTCTAGGAGTTCGACTACCGGACGCGGCGGGGGAGGACAGCGTTAGCATTTTGTCGGTTCTGCGGGGCGGAGATTCTCTGTCGCCCCAACGCTCGGCCCTCGTGCACCATTCCAACAACGGATCTTTTGCCCTACGTCAGGGCAGGTGGAAGCTGTTTTTGGTGCCGGATTCCGGTGGTTGGAGTTCTCCAAAACCCGGCCAAGCTGCTGGTCTGCCTAGGTTTCAACTTTACGACCTGACGGCGGATCCCTCAGAGAAACAAAACTTGCAGGCTGAGCACCCTCAGCGCGTGCAGCAAATGGGACTGTTGTTGCGTGAGTTGATCGAGAAGGGACGAACGACGGCAGGTTCACCGCAAGGCACGGAACTCACCGTACCGTGGCCGCAAGTTGGTTGGATGAAAGAGTTTGTTCAGTGACGAATGCCCTATAAATTGTTCCTCACTTGAGTTCCTCAAAAGCCAGACCATGCAAGGATTGTCACTCATTCAGCCTACATGACTGGCAGTGGGGTTTTAAAGTAGATTCAAATTAAATACCAGTTGAGCATCGCGTCGATGCTATCCACGTCCGTGTTTGGTAAATGTGTAAAATATGAAAAAACTGTACTTAACCTGTATAGCCACGTTGCTTCTGAGGTTGGCTCCCAGTGTCCAAGCTGAATCGATCCTTTGGGTGAGTGATAATGGCCTCAAGGGGACCGAGGTGGGTTCTGATGGCGTTACTCGAGGCGCATTTTATCCCGCAGCATCAACGAGTGGGACTCCATTTGTGGATCAAGGATTCGTGGATCTCTTGATCGCGGCTGGACATACCGTCAGCCGGTTCAACCCGAATTCGACCACCATGTCCATTGATGATGTTCCAATGATCAACAGTTACGACCTCATCATCGCGGGTTCGGCCCTCAATAGCGGACCCTTCAACCTAAATTCCCGTGGCGCGAAGTGGAATACATTGATCACAAAGCCAATGATTTATACGAAATCGACATTGGTGAGGAGAGATCGCACCGGGTTTTTATTGGATAACAAGGAGTATGATTGCGCGGCTGATGCGAGTACGACAGCAAGTGGGAAGCTGACGTTGGTGAGTCCGACACACCCAATTTTTCAAAGGATCGCACACAGCACTGTGGGAACCGATGAGGTGATGAACAATCACAGTTTTGTGCGAGTCTCGCTGCCGTTGAACAACCGTGGAGTTTCTGTGCAGTTTTTTAAATTGAGCATCGACGGTGTGGAGCAAGCCATCGCGAACGGTGTCGAATCGGGCGGTAAGATTTTAGCCACGATCGCCTTCAATCCGCTCGACCCCGGCGTCAATATTCCAACAGGCCAAACTCCCGCAGTGAACGGGAGTTATGTAGCGGCAGGATACGCCATCGTAGAATGGCCAGCGCGATCGGTCGTGCGAACCACTCAAGTTACTGACTTGAGCGAACAAATTGCGGGCTACCGGCTGTTGTTTGCCTGTGGTACCCGTGATGCTGCAGGGTCCGTGGCTGCCGCCCCGAATCCTCAAGTGGGCGCATTGGATTTGACCTTGGACGGTCAGCAGATGTTTCTTAACGCGGTAAAACATGCTGCGGCACAAGTGTCAGCGAACACTTGGAATAATAGTTCACTCGATTTTCTTTGGAATGGAACGAGCGTGAACTGGAGTTCACCAACGGTTTGGGTTGAGAATGATGACGCGCTATTTGGAGAAACTGGTGTGGGCACCGTTCTACTGGGTGGGGCGGTCACGGCTCACAATGTCACCTTCAACGCGGGAGGGTATTCTGTTCAAGGGGGAGGAAACACGCTGACCCTAGCTGGCTCAACGCCTACCATTACTGCGAATGCGAATGCTTCGATCGCGACGAGCCTAGGGGGTGTTGATGGGCTGACCGTGCGTGGTAATGGCGCATTGACGCTGGAAGGGGATGTTTTATCGAGCACGGCAAATACCTACGTAGGTGGTACTTTTGTGCGAAGTGGAACCTTGGTTCTGCGGGCCGTTGGAGTGAGCACCTCAGGAACGGCGTATGCGGTTGATAACATTGAAGCCATCGACACGGGTGCGACCGTCCAAATCGGAACTTTTAACAATGGAACCACGAACAGTCGGCCCGCAGATGGACAAATATTGCGGACGAGCACCAGTGGTCGCCTGAATCTAACGGGTGGCACATTCGACAATAACGGCGATGACAACGGCTTACAATATCCACCGCCAGAAGGAACCGGTACCATCGTCAACAGCTCACCTTATAAACGAGCGGTATTGAAGCTCCAGAGATCGGATAGCGGGACATTCGTATTCAACGGCCAAATCAAAGATGGAGGCGTCAACGTGACCACCTCGCAAGGGGTCGCCTATCAGCAGAATGTTGATATGAATGGTGGCAATTACACCATGATCTTGGGCGGCTCGAATTCGTTTTCGGGATTCATTCGCCTCAGTAGTTCGGGTAATACGATCATCCTGACCAACAACGGCACACTAGGATATCCGACTTCGATCAACTGCCCAGGGCGTCAGATTCTGATGAATAGCGGCAAGATTGATCTCAACGGCACAAGCCAGAAAGTGGGTTATGTTTACACTGGAAACGATGCGAATTCGGCGATTGTCAACAGCGCCCATGGAACAGTCTCCACGCTGATTGTGTGTTTTAACACAACGAATCTTGTTTCCTACAAAGGTCCCGCGACCCCTCAGGGAATTCGCTCAGCATTGTTGGATGATCCCACCACTGGAGGCACGCTCGCACTGACGAAGGAGGGAGTCGCAATCCAACCGATCGGTCACTACGCCGGCGATGGTACTGCTGCGGACAACAATTATCATGGCGACACCACGGTCAACGACGGGATACTTCAGGTTCTGTCGTCGGGAGGCATCAGCGCGAACAGTGCCTATCGTTTAAACACCACTCGGGGAAAGTTACAGTTGGACTATGCCGGTACGGCAATTGCAAAGGCGCTCTTTATCAACGGGGTGGAAATGCCTAACGGAACCTACGGTGCTGAAACAACTCCGATCACAGGTGTCGGTTTCATCCAAGTCACAGGCTCGAGCCGGAAGCCCGTGATTAATTCAACTCTGTCGGGTAGTAGCCTGACTTTAAGTTGGGAGGGAAGCGTGGGAGGCTTTAAGCTCCAATCCAAAACCAACTCTTTGACTGGACCTTGGTTTGATTATCTCGGTGGCCTCACCAATCCGATCAAAATAGATGTCGATCAATCTCAAGACGCCGTTTACTTCCGGTTAGCACCTGCGCCTTGATCACAGTTTAGCAAGTCAAAGGGGAGTGTCGTAATCTGACACTCCCCTTTTTTATTGCGAGCGTTTTTGAGCAACTCACCTAGCAGGAGGGGCTGAAGTTTGCTATGACTGTTAATACATGGCATTGGATCGAGAACAGTTGCGTTCGAAGCTCGAAACCCTTGCGAGTCAGGGTGTCCGAATCGGAACGTCTTCGTGGAAATATCAAGGTTGGCTCGACCAAATTTACACCCCTGAGCGTTACCACTGGCGAGGCAAAGTCGCGAACACTCGTTTTGAACAAAATTGCCTCAAGGGGACTTCCAGCCCTATAACTAAGTCAAAGAGGTTAATGAGGAAGCAAGAAAGGCAGGTGCAGCCCTCATTCGGGAGGGGATGAAGGTCCCACGGAAAACGTTCGTTTTCATTAATAACCGACTGGAGGGTAATGCCCTTTCCACAATCGATGCGATGACGGGTTTAGCGAGAGACGCTGTTTCGTAACTTGACTCGGGAGGCTTGGACTTTTGCTAGGTTTGATGGCACCTTTGTTTTATGCGATGTTGTCGGCTTATTCTAGGTTTGTGGGTGCTGAGCTTGCTCTGCGTTACCCAGTCGCGAGCTCAAACTAGTGAAGCCTCGGCATTTTCGGTAGCAAGCAAGGCGTTTCAGGATCGTTTTTATGAGCGATCTGACAAGGAGCTTGGGGAGTTTCTTGTGCGTTATGCGAATTCAACACATGCACCGGAAGCTCAATTACTTCAGGCGCAAGCTCGCCATCAACTGCGGCTTTTTGATGCTGCGTTCGATCTGTTAAACCGAGGTCTCCCGAAGGCGGGTTCTTGGGCTGATCAATATCTTTTATGGATGGGGGAGATACAGATGGCGCGGGGTGACTATGAAGGAGCAGCGGCGAATTACGGACGTTTGTGCCGAGATTATCCATTGTCACCGTTGCGTCTGGGTGCCAGTTACGGTCAGGCTTTGGCTCAATATCGAAAGAATGATCTCCCAGCGGCGATGGATTTACTGCGCAACTCCCAAGGTGAATTCCAACGGATTAGCCAAGGTCTGACGAACGACACCGTGGCGATGGGGTATTTGCTCCTTGGGAGAATCGCGGTGACTCAGAACGACCCGCAGCAAGCTCAAAAAGGTCTTCAGCCTCTGTCCACTTGGAAGCTCTCAGCCAACCTTGATTGGGAACGGTATGACTTACTGGCGCGTGCGGAACTTGCAGCAGGTCAGGCTTCGAGTGCGTTGCCGTTCACAACGAACGCATTGAGTGCTGCGGAGTCGAGTCAATCCCCAACCATGAAGGCGGACACCCTCGCGTTGCGTGGTGAAATTTTCCGTCGGCTCGGAAGATTAAATGAGGCGTTGGCGACTTACGATTCAGTGGCGCAGTCTACGAATATGCCAGCCAAACAGCAGCGCCAAGCCGCGTTGCAAGGTGCTGAATTGCTGCTCTCGCAAGGCAAGAGTGCAGAGGCGGTCGCACGAATTGAGGGGTTTCTCGCTACCCGTCCGCAGGAGGAAGGTGCAGACCTGCTGCATCTGAAGTCGGGAGAGTTGCAGTTGGATGCTTGGCGCATCGGATCCGACAAGACTCAATCGGCACTCTTGACGAAGGCTCGCGCACATTTCGATGCGATACTCCAACAGATGACCAATAGCACACTGATCGGCAAAGCGTTCTTGGGTAAAGGCTGGACCTATTGGGAGGATTCTGGACTCCCGCTCGTCAGTCGAATGTCGGAGGCCCAGAAGGCATTTCAATCTGCGGCCGAACGGTTAATCAGATCCGAGGATCAAGCATTGGCTCGGTATAAAGTGGCGGATACTTTGTTTCAGCAGGCGCAATTTGCTTCCGCAGTGACCAACTACCAACAAGTCATCAACCAGTTCGGGGATCTACCTGGGGCCCGTTCCAACCTTTTAGCCCAAGCCGGTCACCAAATTGTAAGAAGCTTGATCGTTCTAGGTGACATAGATCAAGCCCGAGTCACGATGGAGGCCCTAGTAAAAAACCATCCAAAAAGTTTGCAAAGTGACGAAGCCTGGTTGGCAGTAGCTCAACAAATGCTGGAGACGGAAGCCTTCGCAGAGGGACGTCAACTGCTGGACAAATTCATTATCAACAGGCCAGAATCGCCGCTTCGGACATTGGCTGAACTCAGTCGCGCCCGTTCTCTCGCTTTCGATAATCGCTGGGCTGAAGGTGCGGTCGAACTTGGAAAATGGGCGCTCGCACACACTAACCATCCTGCCTTGGGGGATGCTCAATTCGACCGAGCTTGGATGACTTTTCGAGGTGGGGATGAAACGAATTCCTTTCAGATGTTTACCAATTTCCTCGGCAAATATCCGATGCATTCCCTCGCGCCGATGGCACAAAACTGGGTGGCAGATTTTTATTACAATCGGGAACAATGGGGGGCGGCAGAGCAGAATTATCAGCGAGTTTTTCAAACAACCAACGAGATAGCCAACGGTCTAGGTTATCAAGCGAGGTTGATGGCCGCACGCACCGCGATCCTTCGGCAAGGCTATAGTGATGCACGCGGCTACCTCACGAACCTATTAGGCGATGCCAACTGCCCCACCAACCTAGCCCCCGAAGCTTGGTTCATGCTGGGAGATGTCATCATCGAGCAACGTATTGTTAATTCCACCAACTCCCTTAACAATTACATTGAGGCATTGAATGCGTTTGCGATGATCACCAAACAGTATGCTGGACACCGACTTGAGCCGATTGCTTACGGCAAGACTGGGGACTGTTATTTCCAGTTAGCTTCCCAGTTTCCTGAGTATTACAGCAAGGCCACGAATGCTTATGTGAAGGTATTAGAGTTTTCGACGGCTCCAGTGGCGGCAAGAAACCAAGCGGAGTTTGGTTTAGCCCTCGTCCTTGAAAAGCTCTCGGAAACAAGTAATGCCACCCTTCGGACGGCGTTACTCAAAGCTTCGCTCGACCGACTTTTAAATATCGTCTACGCGAAAGATTCTGAGGGTCATGCTTCGGATCCTTACTGGATGAAACGGGCCGGTCTGGCCGCAGGCAGAATCTCTGAATTACTCAATAACAAGGCAGCCACAATGGCACTTTACCAACGTCTGAGCGAGGATTTACCTAGCCTGAGAGCCACGTGGGAGTCAAAAATCCGTAGCGTTGAAGCGTCCGGCAAGAATTAACCCACAACATTTTGTGCCACTTTTAATCATGGATTTGTGGAGGTCTATTTGTTCGCCGCGACACCTGAAAATGGACGCTTTCGCAGGGAGAATTAGCGGACTCAAAATATTTCCCGAAATATCCTTGCCACTTTGCTGGGGGGATCCTATATTCCACGCTCTTTTTAAGAACTGAGTTATGCGACGTCCAAAAGGAAACAGAACACGGAAAGCCGTAGCCAAGCGATTCAAAATCACCGCTTCAGGCAAAGTAATGCGCTCACGCGCAGGTAAACGGCATTTGCTTGCCACAAAGAGTGCGAAACGCCGTCGTTCGCTCGGATCATCCAAAGAGGTGGATCCTACCGATAAGTACCGGATCACCCAGAGCTTACCCTTCAGTCATTAATTTTAACTAACTTTCGACCATGCGCGCAACAAACGGTCCAGCCTCTCGTAAACGACGTATTCGTACAATCAAAGCCGCCAAGGGCTTTCGGATGCGCCGTTCTAAACTCTATCGTTACGCGGCCGATGCTCTCGACCACGGACGCCAATATGCTTTCCGCGACCGCAAGGTCAAGAAACGCACATTCCGCGCGCTGTGGCAGGTTCGCATCAACGCCGCTACCCGTGCCGCTGGAATGACTTACAGCCGGTTCATGGAAGGTCTGAAGGCCGCTCAAGTGGGTCTGGATCGCAAGGTTCTGTCTGACTTGGCTGCCACTGATTCGGTCGCCTTCGCGGAACTGATTGCCATCGCAAGAAAAGCCTTGGAAGGCAAGACCGCGCAAGCCACGGTTGCGGCGGCCTAAGCAGAGGTCTCAGGTTAAACTTTCAATCCACGAGCGACCAAGGCATCCTTGGTCGCTCGTTTTTTTTCAATTATGTCTTTCCTTGATCAGATTGAACCGTTGCAGCAGCAGGCCGTTCAGGATTTCAACCAAGCAAGTGATCTTACTTCCTTGGATCAAGTCCGAATCCAATACCTAGGTGCCAGCGGTAAATTCACAGCATTGCTCAAGCAGTTGAGCACATTGACCAAGGAGGAGAAACCGGCGGCAGGCAAGTTGGTAAATCTTGCTAAAGGCGAGTTGGAGGCCGCGCTGGCTAGTCGGCGAAGTGTGCTTGAGCTTCAGGCGGCCCTTCCGAAAAATCCGACCGACTTTACATTACCGGGTCGCCGGCATTCACTCGGCAAACTACATCCACTCACTCAAGTGACGGATGACATTGTTCGTTGTTTTCGCAAGCTTGGGTTCGTCGTCGCCGATGGTCCCGAGATCGAAGATGATTACCACTGTTTTGATGCTTTAAACACACCTGCCGATCATCCCGCCCGGGATGCTCAGGATACGTTCCACCTGACCGGTCCAAGCAAACATTTGCTCCGCACGCATACCTCGTCGGTGCAGATTCGCGTGATGGAAAAACAGGCACCTCCGATTCGTATCATTGTGCCGGGGCGAGTTTATCGGCGGGACAATGCTGATGCGACGCATAACCCCACCTTCCATCAGATTGAAGGCCTTTATGTGGATAAAAACGTGACGATGAGCGATCTCAAGGGGACGGTCGAATTCGTGTTCAAGCAACTTCTAGGCGACGAGGTGAAATTGCGGTTTCGCCCGCACTATTTTTCCTACACGGAGCCGAGTATGGAAATTGATTTTTCAAGTCCGCTTGTTAAAAAAATGGGGAAGGATTGGTTGGAAATTGCGGGCTGCGGAATGGTTCATCCGCAAGTGTTTAAAACTGTGGGGTATGATCCTGAAGTTTGGAGTGGTTGGGCCTTCGGGTTTGGTATCGAACGAATCGCTATGATCCGCTACGGCATTACAGACATTCGATTATTCTATCAGAATGACGTGCGGTTTTTAGCACAGTTTTAAGGGCACGCTATTGATTGATTCTGATTAAAACCGACTGCAAAAGTTTCTCATGAAAGTCACACTGAATTGGCTCCGGCAATACGTCGATTTCCCTTGGTCACCGGAAGAACTTTCCGAACGATTAACGATGCTTGGCATCGAAGTCGAAGGCATGAAGGAACTGGGGGGCGAGTTTAAAGGCGTGGTGGTTGCGCAAGTGATCACCCGCGAAAAACATCCCAACGCTGATAAACTTTCGTTGTGCCGTGTCAACGATGGCACTGGTGAGCGTCAGATTGTCTGTGGTGCACAGAATTTCGCGGCGGGCGACAAAGTGCCACTCATCCTGCCGGGAGCCTCTCTGCCCGCAAAGCCCGGCGAAACATCGTTCACGATCAAAGTCGGAAAAATTCGAGGCATCGAATCTCAAGGGATGATGTGTTCGCCGCAGGAACTTGGCCTTCCGGATCAGATCGATGGTTTACTGATTTTGCCAACCGATGCTCAGGTGGGCCAGCCGTTTGCTGCCCATCTTGGTCGGAGTGACAGCGACGTCATCTATGATCTCGAGATCACACCGAATCGTCCTGACCTGAACAGTGTCATCGGGATTGCTCGTGAGATCAGTGCGTTAACGGGGCATCCGCTCCGTCTTCCTGTCGTCCCTCCATTGGTTTCCGACGGTGAAATTTCCAAGCAATTGACTGTGCGGGTGGAGGATTCTGCGCTTTGTCCGCGCTACACGGCCCGTCTGATTCGGGGGATTAAGATCGGCCCTAGTCCCGTTTGGTTAAAGTCAATATTGGAGAAGGTTGGCATCCGGAGTATTAACAACGTTGTTGATATTACAAACTTCGTGCTGCTCGAATGTGGCCAACCGCTACACGCCTTTGATTTCAATCTGCTGCAGCAAAAAACGGTTGTCGTCCGACGAGCGACCGAAGGCGAATCATTTACCACACTCGACGGCCAAAAACGTTCGCTGACTGCACAGATGCTCATGATCGGCGACACGGAACACGGCATCGCCTTGGCTGGGGTGATGGGCGGGCAGAATAGTGAGATCAACCTGCAGACGTCGGATGTGCTTTTAGAAAGTGCTTGTTTCCAACCACAATCAATCCGCGCGACTTCAAAGAAGTTGGATTTAAGGAGCGATGCTTCCTACCGCTTTGAACGGGGTGCAGATATTGGGATCTGCGATTGGGCTAGCCGGAGAGCAGCACAACTGATGGTCGAAATTGCAGGTGGCACAATGACCTCGGGAGTCATTGATATCTATCCGCAGACTTATGCGGCTAAGTCGATCACGTTACGCTATGCCCGCACAAATCAACTGCTCGGTGTTGCACTGCCTGTAGAAGCACAGGTGCAGTATCTGAGGTCCCTTGGGCTAGAGGCCCAGACCGACACAGATTCTGTGACCGTCACAATCCCGAGCTTTCGAGTTGACCTGAAACAAGAGGTGGATCTGATCGAGGAAATCGCGCGACTTTATGGTGTGGATCGTATTCCTGTGACTCCGCCGATGGGAGTGGTTGGTAGCAATAAGTTTGATAGTGTGTATGACGAGTTGGGCGAAGTGCGATCGGTGCTCGCCAGTTTAGGGCTTTCTGAAACACAAGGCCAGACCCTCATCTCCGCCAAGCCCGCGAGTCTGGTTTCCTCGGAAGTCGTTGAGTTAGCCAATCCATTGAGCAGCGACATGAACGTTCTGCGTCCGAGCTTGTTACCCGGCCTCTTGGATTCAATGAGTCATAATCTGCATCAGTTTGTGACCGATGTAAGGATGTTCGAAGTAGGTCGCGTGTTCACTCGGGTAGGCGAGATTGTGCGTGAAGAACGGCGGGTTGCCATCGCGATTACAGGGCGTGGCCTCGCGGGTTTCTGGAGCGGGGATGATCGCGAGGCTCGCCTCGATCTCTATGATCTTAAGGGTATTTTAGAGGAGTTACTCGAAACTATCGGACTCCGGGGTTATACGTGCATCCGTCGTTCGGACGGTCCTTCGGAATTGTATTTGGAATCAGCAACACTTCAGCTCGGCAAACAAACCGTGGGCGAATTTGGTCAACTGCTTCCCTCGCTTGCGAAACAGTATGATTTGCGCGACACAGTATTCTTGGCAGAGCTAAACTTGGATATGATCCTCGCACGCCGGAACGGGATGAAATCCTATAAACCGCTGCCCGTGTTCCCGAGTATTCGCAGAGATGTTGCGATGATTGT
>WBXJ01000031.1 GCA_008933045.1 Verrucomicrobiota bacterium | reverse complement strand
GGGTCGTGTCTCAACACCCAAAACACTCCGAAAACCGGTGGCCCGATATCCTCGGAAAGTTCTCCCTCTGAACCAGTCTCATTTTGTTCCCACCACAAGTCTCATTTTGAACTCCCGCCGACACAACAGAAAAATTTCGCCGGGTTTATAATTCAAGGCAGTCGTGTTTCGGACAGCTTCAGAATTTGCTTAAACTCTTCTGAGGACAGAGGTGAGACGGATAATCTACTTTGTCGAACCAAAGCGATGTTTTGAAGCAACTCATCTTGTTTGATTTGCGCTAAGGTCACCGGGACCTTTAGCGGCGTCAATGGTACTAATGTTACCGCAGACCAATCCCCCTCCTCCGCTGTTGCGTCAGGAAAAGCGGTTTGAACCACTTGCGCGATCCCTACGATTTTTTTATCCGTAACGCTGTGATAAAAGCAGACGTGGTCTCCGACGCGCATTGCTCGAAGGTGGTTGCGTGCTTGATAATTCCTGACACCAGTCCAGTCCGTAGACCCAGTTTTGCAGAAATCATTCCAAGAGTAATCTTCGGGTTCTTGTTTGATAATCCAGTAGAGTTTCGACATCGGTAAGTGGGTTGTTCAATGGGTTAGGGAAGTTGCTTCCCTAGTGCTTTTTAGTCTTGGATCCGGAAGGCTTTTTGGAGTTGGACGGCTTGTTGGACGCGGGTTGCGGAACATACTGTTCCCACACCTTAACCATGGCTTCGATCTGCGCCAACTGTTTACGAAGCTGAACTAATTCCTTGCTGAAATGAAACATTAAACGTTTTTTGTCCTTTACCAGATCACGTCGGCGAGAGAATTGCCACGCGGGGTGGAATCGACCCATATCGAGCTCAGCCTTAAGTTCCCTCAACGTCTGCTTGAGGCTTCGGGTGACACGCATCAAAAGGTCGACGCTTGTTTGGGTGATCGAGCCTGCTGAATCTATTTCGCAAAGAGTTAAGATCACTTCTAATTGTTGGATATCTTTTGTTTCGTAAGCCTCCTGCACTTGGTGCCACCATTCCCGTTTTTGTTGTGTCAACTCTTGCTGAATATCGGGATGCAGGTGGCGCACCAACGCTCGGTAGACTTCCTTGATCCGACCACTAACATTTGGACGTTTCTTCGCCTGAATGTCACCGATAGCAAACCCATCGAATCCACCCCCTGACTCGGCACCGAAACGGGGGCGAAACTCTTTGTCAAAGAAGTCTTCGAACGGGTTCTGCTGATATCCAGAATGGGGATCCTGATCGCTGGTTCCAGCTGTTTTAAAAGGATCCTCCTCGGGAGGATGTGGTTCCTCGCGCTGTTGCTTAATCGTGTAATAAGCCTTCGCCTCGGATATCCCCATTACGTAAGACATTCTCCTCACCTCTTCGTAAAGATTGAACAACTCCTCATATTTCAGCCTCAATTCGTACCGCTCAGCCATAGTCTGCTCCAACCCAGATCTCACCCATCGATCATAGTTGGGTTTATCCCGCATCTGAAACTGCTCCAATTGATCTCGAACGATTTGGAGGTCTTGACACGATTTCTCATAAGCTCGCCGGACGCGGTTGCGGATTCGGGAAGAATCCACGAGGCGGACTGCCAAAACCTGAGGAGTTTCAGGCGTTTTTATCCTACCTCGGGGTGGATCCGAAGGCTTAAGCTTCCGTTTCTGCATGGTCGAAACCTTTGTAGCTCCGACCTGCTTTTGCAAAACAAATCCGACCAGAATGTCGGATTGACCTCGCAAAGGCTCTCCCTATCTTAACTTCATGAATTATGCGGACAATCTTCTGGCGATCGAGACACGAATCGCAGCAGCTTGCCAGAGGGTGGGTCGATCCCGAAAAAGCGTGGAGTTGCTTGCAGTCAGTAAAGGGCAGCCTCCACAGGCTATTCGTGCCCTCTCTGAAGAAGGTTTGATTCTATTCGGCGAAAATAAGGTGCAGGAAGCCAAAGCAAAAATCTCCTCATGCCCATCCCATCTCAAATGGCACATGATCGGTCACCTGCAATCCAACAAATGCCGCGATGCGGTGATGTTGTTTGATTTTATTCAAGGGGTCGATGGGTTTGAGTTGGCGCAAGAGTTGGAGAAATGGGCCCAAAAACTGGGGCGCACTAAGAAAGTATTTTTGGAGGTTAATGTGGGTGGTGAGGGGAGCAAGTATGGTCTGGCACCAGCCGATGTGGTGCCAACGCTTCTTCGAGTCAACGACCTCCCGCATCTTGAAGTCCACGGCCTGATGACGATCGCGCCTTACAGTCCTGATCCTGAGCAGGCGAGAAAGTTTTTCCGAAAAATGCACGAGTGTAAATCAGCCTGTGAAGTCGCACTTGGAGTGCCGCTTCCGCACTTGAGCATGGGGATGAGTGGTGATTTTGAGGTCGCCATTGAGGAAGGTGCCACTCTCATTAGGATTGGGACGGCGTTGTTCGGACCTCGATCAATCACAAAAACTCTCAATGAATTTCGATCACAAGAACTCGATTAACGAGTTTTGAAATTTTACAAAACCACTACTGATCCATAAAGTGAGCCTATGCCTGAAAAGAATGGTAAGACAAAAAAGAAAGCGATGATCCTTGGGGTCGGGCTGGATACGGATGGTCATCGTCGGATCACTCAAGGTCCTAATTTTGCCTTGGTTGGCGGCACTCAGGAAACCCACGAGGTCATGACAGAAAAAGCCGTGAAGATTAACGAAAAACTGAAAACAAAAGGGAAACACCTTGAAGACCTTTCCCATGCCGAGTTTGATGATTTAGCTCATTCAGTCGGATTGCACCGACATCGGCCTGAACAAAATTAGCTCGTGCCGCTTCCTGAGGGTTCCGGTAAGCACGCGCTGATTTCCATGCCAAGCAGGCACATATCATCCTCAAATTCCTCCCCACCTTGGCCGCGCTTAAGCTGATCAAGGATTTGATCAAATATCTCAGCGACAGGGGATTGCATTCTGGTCTTGAGTTGATCGTGCAACCAATCAGGGCTCAACAGTTGGCCATCCAATTCCACGTCATAAACTCCATCAGTAAATAACACGATGAGGTCATCCGGAGAAAATGATCGTTTCGTTGTGACGAAATTGATGTCGCCAAACAGCCCCAGCGCCGGTTGATTTTTGCCGGAATCATTTTCTAAATAATCGACTGCCCCAGTTTTTCGATGAGCAATCAGCGGTTTGGGATGACCTGCGTTGGAATACCAAAGTTGGCGCGTCTCGATATCCACAACCATGTAAAATGCGGTGGTGTAAAGTGGAGTCCCGCATTGTTTAAGGATGGCCCTAAGATCGTGGTTAATCCGCCCGAGCAACTCGCCGGGGTCAGCGGCGAAGCGTGTCAATTCTTCGACTAAGGCGCGCACAATAGCCGTAACAAGTGCGGATCGCACTCCATGCCCCATAACATCACAAATAAAAACTCCAGCCTTAGTTTCTGAAAGTGCGAGCACGTTAAAAAAATCACCACCAACCTCCCCGCTTGGAATATACCGGTGAGAAAACTTCAACACACTGGTCTCGCGTGAAGCACTTTTAGGAAACAACGGATACTGCTGGGGAAGGATTGCCAGTTGTATCTCGCGAGCCATTCGGAGATCCTCCGTCATCTGATTATTCTTTGCCGTCAGTTCCTCCTGACTGCGTGCAAGATCGAGGTTCGCTTTCTTAAGTCCTTCTTCGGCTCGTCGGCGGCGGGTAATGTCCCAAAAAATACCCTGAAGCCCCATGATTTCCCCAGTCGCACTGTAGAGCGGCGTCTTAACAACGTTGACGTAGATTCGATCCATACCCGGCGGTTGGTTTTCCTCGATCGTCTCGAACATGCGACCCGATTTCAAAATTTCTTGATCATCTCGCTGGTACTGAGCGGCCATTTCTGGAGGGAAAAAATCAAAGTCGGTTTTCCCGATAATTTCAGCCAATGGCTTACCTAATGTTTCGCAAAACCTCTTGTTGGCGAAGGTAAATTGCTCCAGAAGATTCTTTCTAAAAATATTCTGGGGCAACGTTTCCACCAAGGAATGGTAGAGCTTTTCAGAGTTAAGAAGGTCGAGTTCGGCTTGCTTTTTGACGGTGATATCCTCGACGGTGCCTTCGTAAAAAATAACCTGACCGGTTCCGTTTCGAACCACTCGGACATTTTCAGATATCCAAATAATTTTACCGTCCTTGCGCCGGATTTGAGATTCAAAACCGCTGACAAAATCCTGACTACCCATCAACGAGATAAACTCTTCGCGGCGGTAGTTATCAACGTACAAGTCGCGTGCGATGTTGGTCAAATTTGACATCAACTCTTCAGCAGTGCCGTAGCCATAAATTCGAGCGAGAGCGCGGTTTGCTTCCAAGTATTGTCCATCGGGGCTTGTTTGAAAAATGCCTTCGATTGTGTTTTCGAATATTTTTCGATACTTCGCTTGAACAGAAACCAACGCGGCCTCGGTTCGTTTACGTTCGATAGCATAAAGGATCGAACGAGTCAGCAGATGGCCGTTCATCCGTCCCTTAACCAAATAATCTTGAGCCCCTTCATGCACCGCCTGAACTGCCATTAAATCATCATCAACGTCGCTCAAGACGATGATGGGAACTTGGGGGGCGTGCGAACGAAGCTCGATAAAGCCGCGTAATCCAGCGCAGTCAGGCAGCGATAAATCTAATAGCACCACATCCACCTTGGAACGATCAAGGCGTTCCATCCCACTGCGTAAGCTCGGCAACCATTCCAATTGGAAGGCGGGCATGAGTGCGTCGATGAGCAAGCCTCGGATTGTCCCTGTGTAGTCTGGGCTCAATGCCACTAATAAAATATGAACCTTCGATTCGCTCATGCAAAATTTCTGCTGCTGGGTCGGAATTGTAGAGAGAGTAACTTCTTCACAACAGGCAGACCGCTTGACTTTGTCCGACTTGATACTCACTGGCAAGCAGGGACCCATGATCCGTCGGAGTAACCATGGATGAATCCATCCAAGGGTTGAGAAATCAACTTCAACCGACGTTGCCAATTGGAGGCCATTGCTTCAATCTACCTAGCAGATGACGAAGAGTTTTTATCTCACGACTGCAATCGACTATGTCAACGGCCAGCCGCATTTAGGGCATGCTTATGAAAAAGTCGTGAGCGATGTGATCGCCCGCGCTCGGCGCAGTCTTGGCCAGGAAGTGTTCTTCTTGACCGGTCTCGATGAACACGGTCAAAAAGTTCAACAAGCCGCACAGAGCGAAGGCAAAAGCCCACAGGCTTACTGTGATGCGTTGGCTCTGGACTGGCGCACATTTGCTACAGAACTCCAACTCTCGAATCAGGATTTTGTACGCACCTCTGATCCTCGCCATAAGAGTGTGGTGCAAGCTATCCTGACCAAGCTCAATAACGAGGGTCATTTTTATCGATCCAAATACCGAGGATTTTACTCCACCCGCCAAGAAACTTTTCTCACAGAGAAAGACCGACGGCCTGATGGAAGTTTCGATTCGATCTATGGTGAGGTGACTGAGTTGGTTGAGGAGAACTACTATTTCAAACTACGCGATCACCAACAATGGCTCATCGACTATATCGAACACAATCCGGATTTCATCGCCCCAAGTTATCGCCGGAATGAAGTGCTTGGTTTTCTTAAAAATAACGATCTGGAAGATTTATGTATCACCCGACCTGCGGCTCGATTGAGTTGGGGGATTCCGCTACCATTTGATCCCGAATACGTCACTTACGTTTGGTTTGATGCGTTAGCGAACTACATTTCTGTTCCGGCCGCATATGGGGATCCTGCATTGCGGGCTGCCTTGCCTGACCTCAAGCTTAACGAACCAACTGGTGATCAGCGGCTCGCTCTTTGGCCTGCAGATCTCCACGTGATTGGTAAGGATATCCTGAAATTTCATGCGGTCTACTGGCCCATCATGCTCAAAGCAATCGGCTTGTCGTTACCGAAACAAATTTTAGTCCATGGTTGGTGGCAAAAGGATGGAGAAAAAATTTCTAAAAGCACCGGCAATATTATTGATCCCCTCGCAGTGATTAAGGATTGGGGTCTTGATGCCTTCCGCTATTATGTCACACGCGAACTTGCCATTGGACCCGATGGGAATTGGACGGATGCAGGTTTTGCCTCCCGCTACACGGCAGAGCTGGCCAACGGTATCGGCAACTTACTTAACCGTTCCTTGGCGATGCTCCGGAGTTACCGCAACAAAACGGTCCCAGCACGTCACGATGAACTGGCTCATGAGGCATCAAAAACTGTTGAAGCTGTTCGCAAACAACTTTTGGAACCAGACCTTCAAGGAGCACTTCAAACCCTTTTCAGTCTCATCACCCACGCAAATCAATACATCGATCAAACAGCACCCTTCAAGCTCGCGAAGGATCCCGCGCAAGCCCAACGGCTTGATGAGATTCTCTATAATCTTATGGAGGTCTGCCGAATTCTTGCGGTGCTAATCTGGCCATTTTTGCCTTCGACCGCCGAGAAAATCTTTGCCCAACTTGGCCTGCTTAAGTCTCCCAGCGACTTCAACCTCGCCGTTTGGGGTGGGCTGCCTTCTGGCCATGTGACAAACGATCCTGCACCGTTGTTTCCACGTCGAGACACGCTGCCGAGCCCCGCGTGACCCATGGCTGACATTGTCCTCGCCACTCTCAACGCCAAGTTTATCCATGCTGCTTTCGGCCTGCGTTATCTGTTGGCGAACCTTGGTGATCTGCGGGAACGAGCTTGTTTACTTGAGTTCGACATTTCGCAACGACCCGTTGAAATCGCGGAGGTAATTCTGGCCCACAACCCCAAGATTATCGGTCTAGGAGTTTACATTTGGAACGCGGAACTGAGCAATGAACTAGTAACCCTCCTGAAGCGAATTAGACCCGATGTGTGCGTGATTCTTGGCGGTCCGGAGGTGAGCTACGAATCAGCGGAACAGCTCATGGTTCAAACTGCGGACCACACCATTACCGGAGAAGCAGATCGGGTATTTCCAGACGTGTGTCGTCAGATCCTCAACGGAACTCGCCCAACCCAAAAGGTCATCCATTCCCCAGTTCCTGATCTTTCCGAGGTCCGGATGCCATACGATCTCTATGATGACCGAGATGTCGCTCATCGCATCATTTACGTCGAAGCCTCCCGGGGATGCGTCTTCACTTGCGAATTTTGTCTCTCCTCCCTCGATATTCCTGTACGTCAGTTTCCTACTGACCTATTTCTGCAGGAGATGGATCGCCTCTACCAACGAGGCGTGCAACATTTCAAGTTTGTTGATCGCACCTTTAATCTCAACCTCAACACCAGCAAAGCGATCTTGGATTTCTTCTGGGCTCGTTTGCGACCTGGCTTATTTCTACACTTCGAGATGGTTCCGGATCGGTTGCCAGAAGCACTTCGGGAGCGCATTCGACGATTCCCTCCTGGGGTGCTCCAATTCGAGGTGGGAATCCAAAGCTTCAACGACGAGGTCTCAGCCACGATTAAACGTCGGCAGAACCTCGATCGGCTGACTGATAATTTTAAATTTCTGCGGGAGGAGACCGGAGTCCACATCCACGCAGATCTGATCGTGGGACTCCCCGGCGAAACGTTGGAAAGTTTTGCTGCGGGCTTCAATCGGCTGCTGACGCTCCATCCGCAGGAGATTCAGGTCGGCATCCTTAAACGACTGCGTGGCACGCCGATCATCCGTCACGATGCCGAGTGGGCCATGGTCTATAACTCTCATCCACCTTACGAAATCTTGCAGAATAGGTTAATTGATTTTCCCACGATGCAACGCCTGCGACGATTCTCTCGCTTCTGGGATTTGGTTGCTAACAGCGGAAATTTTGTCGAGACAACGCCGCTGCTCTGGCGGGATCAGGCTTCGCCATTTGACGCCTTTCTACGCTGGTCAGACTGGGTGTATGAACGGACTGGCCGTCGCCATGGGATCGCACTTTCCGATCTCGCAGAGCGGCTGTTCGAATATTTGACAACGGCGTGCCATCACACTCCGGAGGAGACTGCTCTCGTGTTATGGAGGGACTACCAAAAAGCGGGACGCTCCGATCGACCGCCCTTTCTGCGTCCTTACCTTCCTGAAGTCCAACCCTCACGACGAGAGAAATCAAGAACCCCGTTGAAACGTCAAAGCCGCCACTTGCCCGCGTGAGAAAAAGTGGCTGTTTCCGAAGTATTCTTTGCTATCTTGCCTCGGTTTTCCTATAACGTTGTCTAAATTTTATGAGTTCAAGTCGCGGTAAATCTTCCTCTGCACCGGCCAAAACTGTGCCTTCATCCCCTGCTCTGCCGGTGTTTAAGAAGTTGCTTGTAGCAAACCGAAGCGAGATTGCCATCCGCGTGTTTCGCGCCGCAACCGAACTAGGACTGCGAACCGTCGCCATTTATGCTCAGGAGGATCGTCTCTCGGTCCATCGGTTTAAAGCGGACGAAGCCTATTTAATTGGACAGGGAAAAGGCCCTGTCGGCGCATATTTGGATATTCAAGGCATCGTCGCCTTAGCCAAGGCAAAGGGTGTAGATATGATCCACCCGGGCTACGGATTCCTTTCTGAGAATGCTGAGTTTGCCCAAGCCTGCGTCGATCATGGCATCACTTTCGTTGGGCCTCGGCCCGAATTGTTGAAGCTGATGGGTGACAAGGTGGCGGCTCGAGCTCTCGCACAACGGGTCGGTGTTCCCACTCTCCCCGGCACTGAGGAGCCTGTCGAGGATCGAGCGTTGGCTCTGAAGATCGCGAAGGAAATTGGTTTCCCTCTCATTATTAAAGCCGCTTTCGGCGGGGGTGGCCGAGGCATGCGAGTCGTAGAAAAATCGTCGGATCTAGCGAACCTGCTCGATGAAGCTCAGGGTGAGGCGGAGCGATCGTTCGGGAATGCTTCCGTGTTTCTCGAAAAATATATTCCACGCGCCAAACATATCGAAGTTCAGATTCTCGGCGATCGACATGGCCACGTCCTTCATCTGCACGAGCGCGATTGTTCGGTGCAACGTCGGCATCAAAAAGTCGTCGAGATTGCTCCCTCCTTCGGACTCGATCCCAAGGTGCGTGAGGCGTTGTGTGAAGCCGCGCTCAAGCTTTCTTGTGCGATCAATTACGACAACGCAGGCACGGTCGAGTTCTTACTCAATCTAGATACGAACGAGTGGTTCTTCATCGAAATGAACCCGCGTATTCAGGTCGAACACACAGTGACTGAGGTCATCACGGGGATTGATTTGGTTCGCTCACAGATCCTCGTGGCTCAAGGCCGTTCATTGCAGGGCCCTGAGATCGATCTCCCCTCTCAGGAAAACATCCCACGCACCGGCTACGCGGTGCAGGCGCGGATCACAACGGAGGATCCTGAAAACAAATTTACTCCCAATTACGGGCGCATTCTGACCTATCGTTCGGCTGCGGGCTTCGGCATTCGCTTGGATGGTGGGATGGGGGAGGCGGGCAGTGTCATCACGCCGTTTTATGATTCGTTGCTCGTCAAAGTAACTGCGTCCGGACGCGACTTTCCGAACGCACTGCAACGGATGGATCGTGCTCTGCGCGAGTTCCGCATTCGAGGGGTAAAAACCAACATCCCTTTCATCGAAAACGTCATCGCAAACGATAAATTTCGATCAGGACTGGCGACGACCACGATGATCGACACGACGCCAGAATTACTGACGTTTAAAGCCAAGCGGGATCGAGCAACCAAATTACTTTCATTTCTTGGCGAAGTCATCGTCAACGGTAATCCTCAAGCTAAAGGCTTCCATTTTAAGAACTCGGCACCCACGTTAACGGCCCCCAGTTATGATCAAAAAATAGTGCCGCCCCCGGGCACTCGCCAACTCCTGCTCGAGTTGGGACCCAAGAAGTTTGCGGAATGGATAGGCAAACAAAAACGGTTATTGATCACCGACACGACTTTTCGTGATGCGCACCAATCGCTGCTCGCTACCCGCGTACGGACGCTCGACATGCTTGCTGCGGCGGATGCTGTGGCACGGCGCACGCCACAACTCTTCAGCCTTGAAATGTGGGGCGGTGCCACATTCGACACCGCCATGAGATTCCTGCGCGAGGATCCTTGGCAACGCCTGCGTTTGCTCCGGCAACGAATACCCAACATTTGTTTTCAGATGTTATTTCGGGGTTCCAATGCCGTAGGTTATTCCAATTATCCGGATAACGTAGTCGCAGGATTTGTGAAACATTCTGCGGCTCAAGGCATCGATATTTTCCGAATTTTCGACTCCTTAAATTATCTACCAAACCTCACCGTGGCGATGGAGGCAGTGCAAGAAACCCACGCGATTTGTGAAGCTGCCCTGTGTTACACCGGCGATATCTTGGATCCCAAGCGCACTAAGTACTCCTTGAAGTATTACGTTAAGATGGCCAAGGAATTGGAAAAGATGGGGGCGCACATTTTGGCCATCAAGGATATGGCGGGACTTTGCAGACCCTATGCGGCTCATCAACTTGTCAAAGCTTTGAAGGATGAGGTCGGGATCCCCATCCATTTTCATACTCACGACACGAGCGGCATCAACGCGGCTTCAATTCTCCAAGCCTGCGATGCCAAGGTGGACATCGTCGATCTAGCTCTGGCATCGATGTCCGGTTCCACCAGTCAGCCTAATCTCAACTCCGTCGTGGCCGCTTTACAGAACACGCCACGCGATACTCGGCTCGATTTGGACACCTTAAACGAGTTTTCCGATTATTGGGAGCAGGTGCGCGTGCTCTACGCTCCGTTTGATACATCGCCTAAAAGTGGCAGTGCAGAAGTCTACCTCCATGAGATGCCGGGGGGGCAATACACCAACCTCAAAGAGCAAGCCGCCAGCATGGGATTGGGCAATCGTTGGCCCGAGATCGCTCGGTGCTATGCCGAAGTCAACCAACTCTTCGGCGATATCGTCAAGGTGACCCCCTCCAGCAAGGTGGTGGGTGATATGACGATGTTCCTGATCACTCGCGGCATTAGACCTGCCGACGTGGTCAATCTAGAACCGGGGACGACCTTTCCTGAATCCGTAATTGATATGCTTTCCGGTGGCCTTGGCCAACCGATGGGCGGTTGGCCCAAAGCGTTGCAAGACGTGGTGTTGGGCAAACGCAAAGCCTTGGAGGGACGTCCGGGTGAATCGATGGCCCCCTTGAACTTTAATAAGACCCGTGCTGAACTCACCCTCAAACTGAAACGGGATGCAACCGAGGATGACGTCTTCAGTTCCTTGATGTATCCGGTGGTCTTCGCGGATTACTGCAAATCTGACCGCGATTACGGTGGCGTTTCTGTGCTCCCGACCTACGCGTTTTTTTACGGTCTCAAACCCGGCGAAGAAATTTCCGTCGATATTGAGGAGGGAAAAACGTTGTTCCTTAAACTCATCAACATCGGCAATCCCGACAAAGATGGTTCGCGGATTATTTCCTTCGAAGTAAACGGCATGCCGCGCGAGGTCACGATTTTCGATCAATCCATCCAAACTAAAGTCAAGAGTCGTCTCAAGGCCGACCCCGATAATATTTTGCATGTGGGTGCGCCGATTCCTGGCCTCATCACTGGACTCTCCGTCAGCGTCAAGACCAAGGTCACCAAGGGCGACAAACTAGTCACCCTCGAGGCCATGAAAATGCAGACCACCCTCTACGCACCCTGTGATGGGATCGTGCATGAAATCGTGATCAAAGCAGGCGACTCCTTGGACGCCAAAGATTTGATCCTCACCCTCGATCCCATCGTGCCTTAGCCCGACTCCAATGCCACCGGTCCGAATCAAAATTTGTGGGATTACCCGCCTTGAGGATGCCCAAGCCGCTGCGGGTCTGGGGGCAGACGCCATCGGTTTTATCTTTTATGAGAAAAGCCCTCGTTACATCGCTCCTCGGGAGGCTGCTCTCATCTCGGTTGCCATGCCACCGCTGCTCGCTCGCGTTGGAGTATTTGTAGATGCGCCTGCTGCCACGATTCAATCCGCCATCCAGCAATGCGGTTTAACAGCGGTGCAACTCCACGGTGTCGAAACTCCCGAGTTCTGCCGCCAGTTTACAGTCCCCGTCGTAAAAGCCTTCCGGATCCAAGACGCCTCCTCGCTCGCCTTGCTCAGTCACTATCCTACGGAAGCTTGGTTGCTCGATAGTTATGTCCCCGGCCAAAGCGGCGGCACGGGCACCTGCTTTCATTGGGAGCTCGCCGAACAGGCCCGCACTCTGGGTCGCCCCATCTTCCTCGCGGGAGGGTTGACATCAGAGAACGCCGCACAAGCCGTGTGTCAAGTGAACCCCTATGCCCTAGATGTTTCCAGTGGCGTGGAGTCGGCTCCTGGCATCAAGGATCACGACAAAATCAATGCCTTCATCCAAGCCGCGCACCACGCCTACTTGACCTAACCCCCGACGCTCGTGGATCATCCCGCCTCCAACTTACCGAACCTCTGGTCCACCGAACCGCCCTCGGGCCTGACGGCGTTGGGTATCATCGCAGGCAGCCGATCCTTGCCCCTGCTCTGCGCCGCAGAGGCCCGTCGTTCGGGCATCAAAAAAATCGTCGCTGTTGCGTTCGAAAACGAGACCGATCCCGCCTTGGCCAACGAGGTAGACGAGATCATCTGGACTCAAGTGGGCCAGCTTTCAAAATTAATCAAAGCCTTTACCACCCATGGCGTGCGTCATTGCATCATGGCCGGGCAAGTTGCACCGCCCAACCTTTTTGATCTTCGTCCTGACCTCCGATCCGTGGGAGTGCTCCTGCGTTTGAAAGAACGCAACGCACACACCGTGTTTACTGCGATCGGCGAGGAACTCCTCAAGGACGGAGTTGAACTGATCACCGCGCTGCCGTGGTTGAAACCGAGCATGCCACCAACCGGGTTCGCCCTCGGCCCCAGCGTCACCTCGGGACAATTGGCCGATGTACAGTTTGGCTTTTCAATTGCCAAAGAAATCTCTCGCCTCGAGATCGGTCAAAGCGTGGTCGTCAAGTCCGGCACTGTCCTAGCGGTGGAAGGTTTTGAAGGCACCGACCGATGCCTGCAACGGGGCGGTGAACTCGCGGGAAAAAAGGGTGGTGCAATCGCGGTCAAAGTCTCGAAACCCAACCACGATCTCCGCTTCGACCTTCCCTGCGTGGGAGAGCGCACCCTTCAAGTCTGTGCCCAAGCCGGCATCCACCTTCTCGCGTTCGAATCCGACCGCACCATCCTCCTAGATCGTCCTGCCGTGGACCAGATTTGCCGCGAGTCCAAAATCAGCCTTATCTCAGTACCGAGATCAGCCGATTCCCCTTAAAAAGTTTTGCGACTTTAGCCCCGTGCCCTAATGTAGGCTCGTTACTGTTATGAAAATTTACCTCGACGGAAAATTCTGCGAAGAGAAAAACGCCAAAGTGTCGGTGTTCGACCACGGCCTGCTTTACGGAGACGGAATCTTTGAAGGCATCCGGGCTTACAACGGACGCGTGTTCCGGCTCAAGGAACATGTCGACCGCTTGTTCTACTCCGCCAAAGCCATCCTGCTCACCCTCCCCTTGACTCATGAGCAGTTCATGAAGGCCACCATCGAGACCTGCCGCCGCAACCGACTGAGCGAAGGCTACATCCGCCTCGTCGTCACACGTGGGGTCGGCACGCTTGGACTCAACCCGAACAAGTGCAAACATCCGTCCGTCATCATCATCGCCGATAAAATCCAGCTTTACCCCCCGGAATACTACGACAAAGGACTGACAATCATTACCGTCCCTACGACGCGCAACCTCCACAGCGCACTCAATCCGGCCATCAAATCCCTGAATTACCTCAACAATATCCTTGCCAAAATTGAGGCCAACAACGGCGGTTGTGAAGAGGCCATCATGCTCAACTCCGAAGGCTACGTTGCGGAATGCACCGGAGACAACCTCTTCCTAGTTAAAGGCCGCCAACTGCTCACCCCTCCCCTCAGCGCAGGTGCGCTTTACGGCATCACTCGCAACGTCGGCATCGAAATCGCCCGTTCCATGGGCTTGGAAGTGTTGGAACCAAACCTCACCCGCTACGACGTCTTCAACGCCGACGAATGCTTCCTAACAGGCACAGGAGCCGAAGTCGTCCCCGTCGTCAAAGTCGATGGCCGCATCATCGGCACAGGAACCCCAGGCCCCATCACCCGTGAAGTCGTCCAACGCTACCAACAACTCGTCCACAGCTCCGGCGAACCCATTTTCCCCATCACTCGGCAAAAAAGCAGAACCACGAAATAAACGAATTCACGATTCGTCGCGACGTGGCAGTTAAGCAAAACGAAACAAGAAAAACCACACCCCCCCGACATCCCAGCGAGTCAGGACGGGGAAGACTGGGTGGGTTTATTGGTTGTATTTGAGTTCGGGATCCCAGTAGCGGACGTTGACGAGGCTGCCGTTAGAGGGAGGGTTGATGTCTTTGTCTTTGCGGGCTTCGGAGTGGGAATCGACGAAAACGACGACGCCTCGGGTATCTTGGGCGTTTTTACCTCGAACCTTGGTGTTGCCATGCCGTGTGGCGATCCCTTCAAAGGCCGGGTTGGAACCGTCCATGACGGAAGCGGGCCACCAGAGGCTCATGCTGTAATACCCCTCGGAATCGCCAATCATCATGTTTTGGACAGGAGCTTTGACACTGCTGCGCTTGAATCGGCCGGGGTTGATCAGCCCGCCCGGGCCGGAAGCGACGCCGCGAGCATAGGGAGGATCGGAGAAAAGAAAGAATGTGTTGCACCCATACCCCACTCGATCGCCCGCGTAAACGGCGGGGCTCCAACTCCATTTGAAGTTGGGAAAGTATTGACTCCGGCTGCTCACTAACACGGGACAATGGAAGATGTTGGAATTGCCCTTGGAGTAAGGAGCGAGATAATTTCCCCACCAATCATCGGCGAGCGGAAGTTTATTAGCCATCATCAGGCGGTGGCCCGGAAAGTAATCATTATTATCATCCGTATAAAACTGAAGCAAGTAACCGATCTGTTTGAGGTTATTGAGGCAATAAACCGTCTTGGCCTTCTCTTTAGCTTTACTCAGCACAGGAAGGAGCAAACCGGCAAGGATGGCGATAATCGCGATGACCACCAGAAGCTCGATCAAGGTGAAAGCGGGGTTGGCGCGGCGAAGCCGATTTCCGAGGGTATTCACATACCAATCTTAGCGGAAGTCCTCTTGAACACAACCGAAAAATGAGTTTTGGTGTTGCGATTTTTCCTTAGCTTTCGGCGGGACACTTGGCTTCGATTCTGCTCTTATTTCGGTATAGTCTCCAAATTTATGATGGTTCTTACTTTCAAACGGTGGGTTCACGCGATTGTTGCGGTGTTATTTATGGGGTCTGGTTTGGTTCGCGCACAAGAGCACGGGATATTGAGGGAGGTCTTCTCAGGGATCGGTGGTGGCTCGGTCGCAGATTTGACGAATAGCCCCGCCTTTCCCAATAACCCGACGACGACGAATATTGTTCTGACGGGGTTCGAAGCTCCAAGCGATGTGGAGGATAACTACGGCCAACGGATGCGCGGTTATATCACTCCACCGGTCAGTGGAAAATACACGTTCTGGATCGCGAGCGACGACGGGAGTAGTCTTTATTTGAGCACCGATTCGGACCCGGTGAATTGTCGTCTAATTTCCTGGGTAGGCGCTTGGACGAGTTCGAGAGAATGGACAAAAGAAGCCAACCAACAATCGGTCCCCATCACCCTAGTGGCAGGTGACAATTATTATATTGAGGCGTTACAGAAGGAAGGCGGCGGCGGGGATAATTTGGCAGTGCGTTGGCTCAGGCCGGATGGTGTGGATGAAGGTCCGATCCCCAACAGTTACCTTCTGCCATTCGGAACCTCGTTCACTCCACCCCAGATTGTAGAAAACCCCAGCAACACCACGGTGGTGGAAGGCCAGAACGCTAGCTTCACTGTCAAGGTCAAGAACCTCGATAGTTTGGCGTATCAATGGAGGCGAGGCGGGGTGGTAATTTCAGGAGCCAAGTCGCGCACTTACACCTTTGGGCCCGTGACGTTGGATGATAATAACGCGGTGTTTAGTGTTTCGATGACAAACCGCTTGGGAGCGGCCAATTCGACAACAGCGAAACTAACCGTCACCCCCGATGTCACTCCACCCATGCTGTTGTCCGGGGTTAACCTCGGTGCCAGCGGGTTGGAACTTGTATTCAGCGAAGCAATTTCTGCGACGAGCCTCGCGAAACTGAGTAACTTCCAGATCAGTGCTGGGGTAACGGTGACCGCAGCGGCCTTCGGTGCAGACACAAAAACCGTGGTGCTTACCACGACCCCCATGACCTTCGGTTCTACTTACACCATCACGGTGGCGGGGTTGGAAGATCGTGCCCGAACCCCGAACACGATGTCCACTGCCGGATCCTTGACGCTGTTGATTTTGGAGTTTGTGTCCCAGACCATTGGAACGGCCGCAACAGGTTCCATCGAACGAATCGCAACGGGAGCCTACAACGTGGCAGGCGCGGGTGGGGATATCGGAGGTGGCACCGACCAGTTTCAATTTGCCTGGGAAAAGCGCACCAATAATTTTGATCTTCAAGTCCGGGTGGATCGAGTCGCGATGACCGACCCGTTCGTGCAAGCCGGACTGATGGCACGAGCCGGACTCGAAGCCAATGCGGCGTTTGCCGGTGTCTTTGGAGCCTCGCCACAAGTGGGATCGTTCTTTGAAAGCAGGGCATCTCTGGGGGCCAACGCCATGACCGCTGCACCGGCAGGAGGGTTCCCTGTCAATTATCCACAGACCTGGCTGCGTTTGCGTCGAGCCGGTTCGTCGTTCACTGGGTTCGGAAGTCTGGATGGCAAGACTTGGGTGCAACTGGGCACCGCCACCATCACCACGCCGACGGTGGTTTATGTGGGGCTGGCAGTGACCTCGGGCAAGCAAGAAAAAACCGCGCTAGCCCAATTACGCAACTATGGGAATACGGTCTCCACCCTTATCGGGACCTATGTCCCGCGAGGCGAACCGATTGGGCCCAGTAATCGCCGGACGGGATTGGTATTTTCCGAGATCATGTATCATCCCAAAAATCCGGCAGGAATCTCGAACCGGCTCGAATACATCGAAATCTACAACGCAGACT
>WBXJ01000030.1 GCA_008933045.1 Verrucomicrobiota bacterium | reverse complement strand
GGAATCTGTGCGTTCACAGTCGCTTGGGAACGACCGACCGCGTTCAGCAAAGTTTTGAGTCACGTGGGCAGTTTTACCAACATTCGAGGGGGGCATGTGTATCATGCTCTGATTCGTAAAACAGAGCGCAAACCCTTCCGAATTTTTCTTCAGGACGGCTCAGGGGATCTCGATAATTCGCATGGGAACTGGCCGTTGGCTAACCAGGAGATGGCCGCCGCACTCAAGTATGCGAAGTACGATTACCAGTTTGTTTTCGGAGACGGAGGACACAACGGGAAGCACGGTGGTGTGTTGATGCCTGATGCGCTCCGGTGGCTTTGGCGCGACGCAGCTCGATAAAGCAATTCTCAGCAGAACGATCAAACCATGAAACTGATTCGCTTACTTTCAGTACTCATTTTATCCCTGAGTCAACCAATCTGGGTCACCGCTCAGGACATGTCCTTGCACGAGATTTTGGCTGAGGAAAAAGGATGGGTTGTTGTTGCGCAGGGGTATCAATTTACCGACGCACTCTGCGCGGATTCCGAAGGGAATCTTTATTTTACCGATGTGGCGAAAGGAGGGGCGATTTACAAGGTAGATCTCGAGGGTAAGTTGAGCAGCTTGGTGGCGGACGCCCCTAAAATCAGCGGACTCAAATTCGGGACGGACGGCAAATTTTATGCCGCCACTCAGGTTCCCGAGAAGCAGATTGTCACCATCAGCCTTGACGGAAAGCTGACCGTGTTGGCGACCGGAGTTGCCCCGAATGACCTCGTGGTCTCCCGCAAGGGCTTTGTGTATTTTACTGAGACGAGCAACGGACGCATCCAAATGATCTCGCCCACCGGCAAGTTGAGTGTGGCCGATGTTGGTCCTTACAAACCCAATGGCATCACCCTCTCACCTGATCAAGGAACTCTGGTCTGTTCAGACTTTGACGGCACTCACCTATTTGTCTTTCGGGTGGAAGCGGATGGTTCGCTTTCTTCGCGTGCCCCTTACATGACAGTCGTAACTCCACTGAACAAAATTCAAAGCTTGGGCGATGGAATGACCACGGATGCCTCGGGACGATATTACGTCGCAACGGCGGTGGGTATCCAAGTGTTTGATCCCATTGGCAGGTTGTGTGGTGTGATTTCTAAACCCGAGTCCAAGTTCATTTCGAATGTCACTTTTGCTGGAAAGAACCACGGGTTTCTGTATGTGAGTTGCAGTGATAAAATTTATCGCCGCGAAATGAAGGCCCGAGGAACGCAGTCCGTTAAGCCAATAGCTCCCTGATCACTTGGCCGTGGACATTTGTGAGGCGTCGTTGGACGCCGTTGTGCTCGAAGGTGAGTGCCTCGTGATTCAGGCCGAGCAGGTGTAGGATCGTGGCGTTGAGGTCATAGAGGGGGTGAATATCCTGGACCGCCTGACGGCCCAGTTCATCAGTGACGCCATGGCTCACGCCTGATTTCACTCCCGCTCCTGTCATCCAACAGGTGAAGCCATCGGGATTATGGTCGCGGCCTTGGGCACCTTTTTGGAACATGGGCATTCGGCCAAATTCGGTACACCACACCACTAGAGTGTCTTCGAGCAATCCGCGTTGCTTAAGGTCTCGAATCAATGCGGCGGCAGGTTGATCGAGGATCGCGGCGTGTTTGTCATACTGCTCCTTCAGTTTATTGTGCCCGTCCCAATTCAACTCACCTCCGCTGGCGTAGGCACCATTGAAAAGTTGCACAAAGCGGACACCGCGCTCGATCAAGCGGCGAGCTAAAATGCAATTACGGGCAAATGCAGCTTTAGTGGCATTCTTGGTATCGTCAGCTCCGTAGAGTTTCAGAATGTGTGCAGGTTCATCGGAGAGATTACTCAGTTCCGGAACACTGAGTTGCATGCGTGCTGCGAGTTCATAGCTCGCGATGCGTGCAGCGAGTTTGCCATCACCAGCATGCTGTTCGAGGTGCCGCGCATTCAGGCGTGCTAAAAGCGAACGTGCGGCATTATCGCTCGCTGGGGTGATTTGGGCGGGTGGCGCGAGATGTCGCACGGGCTCGCTGGCGCTCATGGGTGTGCCTTGAAACACAGCGGGTAAAAAGCCGGGGCCCCAATTCGTTGATCCAGCCTGAGGGACACCCCGTGGGTCAGGAATCGCGACAAAGGCAGGGAGGTTCTGGTTCTCGCTTCCCAGTGCGTAGCTGATCCATGAGCCAACACTTGGAAACCCATCGAGCAGGAAGCCGGTGGAGAGAAAATTCTCCGCAGGACCATGGGTATTACTCTTGCTCGTGAGCGAATGGACAAATGCGATATCGTCCGTTAGCTCAGCAAGATGGGGAATCAAATCGGACACCCATTTTCCGGTTTTACCGCGTGGTCGAAATTGATACTGGGGTTGCGCTAGGTTTCCAGCAGGACCTTGGAACGTGACTTCAGGCCCATTTTTTAAAGGCTTACCATCGTGTTTAATTAGCTCTGGTTTGTAGTCCCAAGTTTCGAGTTGGCTGACGGCTCCTGCACAAAAAATGACCACGACATTTTTTGCTTTGGGTGGAAAATGTGGACTGCGGGCCGCGAAGGGATGGGAGGGATCCACCCTAGGCGACTGTGCGGCGAGGAGACCCTCAACTCCGAGCAGATTTGTAAGAGCGATGGAACTGAGTGCTCCAGCGGTGTTGCCTAAAAAGTGACGGCGATCCAAGAGGCCACGTCCGATAAGTGAAAGCTTTTCCGGATTTGGAATCATGGTAGGAGAAGGAATTCGTTACAGTTGAGAAGTGCGCGGCAAAGTGTCGCGAGACCTTGGTTGCGTACGATGGGCTCAGCCTCGCGATATTCTGCTGAGGAGGGCACACGACTGAGCGTGAGTTGCCAAACTCTTCGGATTTGGTTGGAAGGGTCATCGCCCACATCTGCTGTTGTGCGTGTTGCTAGGGCTTGGGCCTCATCTAATGTAAAACGACTGTTGAAAAGATTCAGTGCTTGGATGGGCGTGGTTGACTCGCGCCGGCGTGCAGTGCTCTGACCTGCATCTGGACAATCGAACGCGCCGAAAACAGCTTCGCGTTCACGCCGGATTTTGTGGGCGTAGATCATCCGACGTAAGCCGTTACCCTGAAAGGATTCGACGGGCTTGAAACCTGAAAGTCCTCCCCGTAAGTCGAACAAATCGAAGCCGGGCCCGTACATGGTGTCCTTCAAACGCCCACTGACCATCAGCATCGAATCTCGGATGATTTCGGCTTCGATTCGCCGCGATGGAAAGCGCCAGAGCAACCGCGCATCGGCATCCAACGCCTGAGCTGCGGGATGAATACGATTTGATTGACGATACGTGGAAGAGAGGACGATGAGCCGATGTAAATGCTTTATGGACCACCCTGAGCGGATCAACTCCGATGCGAGCCAGTCGAGGAGTTGAGGATGTGATGCTCGGGCTCCATTCAGGCCAAAGTCGCTCGGTGTTTCCACAAGCCCAATACCGAAGTGCCCTTGCCAAATACGGTTGACCATTACTCGTGCCGTGAGCGGATTTTCAGGACTCGCAATCCAATCTGCCAGAGCTTCGCGTCGACCCAGTTCCGTCAGGTCTTTTGGGATGGATCGGTTACTTAAGACACTCAGCAAGGCCGGTGTCACTTCTTCCTTGGGTTGTTCGGGATCTCCACGCGCCAGAAGATGAATTTTGTCAGGCATCCGAAACTTACCTGCGAATGCCACCTGCCTGACTGTGGCTGCAGCGATCCTTGTTTCAGTCGCCTTCTTCCGAGCCAGTAAGGCTTCTACTTTGGGTAAATCTTCCGCACGGAGGCCATCAGTTAATAACCTTGGACTTTTTGATGCCTTGTCTCCGGTGCCGTAGGTGCGGCGGTCGGTTGAATCCGCAACGGTTTGCCATTGGCCTGCTGAGTTGCTCACATCGATTTGGTATTCTGTCGCCAATCGATCCGTAAACTCTCCGTCCCGATCCCTGCCCCAGACGACGCGTTCAATGAGTTGCTCCGAGGCAAACTCGAGTGTGATCCAACCCTTGCCTTGGGTATCAGACATCCAGCTTCGCGAATTCCCGTAGCTCCCATCGTTGACGTATCGAAGCTCATGGTGGTTGGGGGCAATAGTATCACCCGACGAAGTGGCCTTGGTGCCCGCGCTTGCCAACGCCACATTTCGTGCTTCTGCGTCAAAAACTTCTAACTCATCCAAACAAGGTTCGAGATTATTTGTCCGCTTGATGGAGAACCGTAACCGTTTCGTTTTTACTGGATTGAACCGGTCTGAATTCATCCGCGGGCTGATCTCGGGTCGGGGCGGTGGAACAAAAGTCAACCGTGCCATGGAATCCAGAGAAAGCCCGACCTCGATCGTGTAAGCGGTGGCCAGTCGATCCATAAAAACGCCTTCGCGATCGCGACTCCAGCGGATCTTCCCTAACTTTACCGGCTCCGAAAGCTCAAGCAGCACCCAACCTCGGCCAGCCTCATCCGACATCCAGCTCCGACTATTTCCGTAACGACCATCATTGATGTGTTCTAGTCGGTGACTTTCCGAGAGGCGACTTCCTGAAGCCGTAACTTTTGCTCCATTGCTGGCTAGTGCCACATTGCGTGGAGTTGTCTCATTCGAGAAAACCTCTAACTCATCAATGCAAGGTTCGATCAAGCCGAGTGAGGGATGCAGATTTACGTTATGAATAGTGAACCGAACAAACTTCGTATCCAACCGACCTCCGTCAACCTCGTTGAGTTTCGGATCTGTGGGCGCGGAGGGAGGGACCCCGACTCGCGCCAAGGGCTCAAACTTAGCCAACTCGTCCTCGATTTTTATGAGCTGCTTTTTTAGCAGCTCCGTTTGTTTCCGTTGCGAATTTACATCAGGCGTGTAGATGGGGCGATCTTCGTATTCTACTCCCGAAAAAAACGATTGCATGGCGTAGTAATCCACCTGTGAAATCGGATCGAATTTGTGATCGTGACAGCGGGCGCAGGCGACGCTGAGGCCGAGAAATGTCTGGGAAGTATTGATCACAATTTCGTCTAACGAATCCTGTCGTGCGAGGCGTTTCGAGGGATCGTCCTGCCCGATTTGCCCCGGCAGAAGCACGGAAGCCGTCACGAGAAACCCTGTTGCAGCGTCCTCCTTCAGCGAATCACCCACCAGTTGCTCGCGAATGAAACGGTCATAAGGGGTATCCTGATTCAAGGCTCGAATCACATAATCTCGATATGGCCATGCGTTGGGTCGCTCGGTGTTGACCTCGAATCCATGCGTGTCTGCGTATCGCACCACATCGAGCCAGTGTTGTGCCCAGCGTTCACCGTAGCGAGGCGACTTGAGCATCGCATCGACTACTCGTTCGTAGGCGTCCGGGCGTTGGTCATTGATGAAGGCTTCGACATCCTCCGGGGTTGGAGGCAGGCCAACTAGATCATAGGAAACACGCCGCAGCCAAGTCATTCGATCCGCTTCGTGCGCGGGTGCTAATCCTGCCTTCTCCAATCGTGCGAGGATGAAACGATCGATGGAACTCCGCGACCAGCGTGTGTTGCGGGTTCGAGGTGGAGTAGGATTCTGAACGGACTTGAAGGACCAGTGATCCCGCTTGTCGATAGGTTTCACAAGGTCAACGCCATCCGGCCAAATGGCACCTTCATTGATCCAGCGAGTCAGGATTGAGATTGCTGCTGCTGACAATCGGTCGCCAGTAGGTGGCATCTGCTCATCCTTTTCGTGAGAAGTTACCAATCGAATCAACGAACTCTCGTTGGCGCGGCCTGCGAGAATATTGGGCGCGTATTGATCACCACCCTTCAATGCGGCTGATTTGAGGTCCAATCGTAGCCCTGATTTCTGCTTCTTCTCACCATGACATTCGTAACAGTGAGTCTCAAACAAGGGGCGCACATCGCGGATAAAATCTACCGGACGAGCGAGTACGACGGATGATCCCACCCACAGAACCGTCAGCAATCTGAGGTGGACGAGGTTCATCATAATTCCTAATCGATGAAAACAAACTCATTCGCGAGGAGCAGGCTTTGGGCAAAATTTTCCCAAGCTGTCAGCGGGATCGGCTGGGGTGCTGGAGGGCCGCTGAAATCTGCTTTGGCACTCCAATCTCGCTCATCGCCCACGGCGGCAGAATGCTTGATTTTCGGAGACCAAAGGAACTCATCGTGGTTGAGTCCATCGCGGCGATCCACAACGAAGTCGATCGTGTCACCCCTCATGACCGATACGTCCGGCAACTTAACCTCCTCCTTGCTATTGTGCAGCGTCCAATGACCTAGCACTCCGAGCCGGTTGGAAATGATCCAAGCACGAACCCCGTCACCCTCCTTTGTGGAATGCTCCACTCGACCCGAGATGTGGACTAATCCGTTGATAGGGGATGTCCATCGACGGACAGCGGCGTGTGCCTGGTCATCGCCAGCGTGGCCGCCTTCTGCAGTGAGTTGGACCCAACCGAGCGTGGCATCGGGCCATTTCTGGCCCCCTTGCCAAGCTTGTCCAGCGAAGTGGGGTAAGGGCACAAACCCGCTGAGGCGACTCGTGTTGGTTTCAAATTTTCCGTAGCCGTAACTCCAGACGGAAGGTTCCAACTGAGCTGTAGACTCTGGGGGAATTTGAGCAGTGGCCTTGAAAAACGCGTGCATCGCTTTGGCTTCCCGAGCTTCGGGAGCCCGTTGGTAGACTAATCTATAAAGCGCCTCGATTCGAGAAGCCTCGCTCTTGGCCTGAAGAATCTCAGGGCGTGAGAGCAGCTTGCGTGCGTTGTCGGCGAGAAACGCGTTGTTCATCAAAAACAGGGCTTGCTGAGGGACTGTTGTGTGGCCTCGCTGGGGGTTCGAGAGGTCTGGGTTTGGAAAATCGAATACACGAAAAGTACCCGGCAAGAATTGGCGATCCACGTAGCCATAAAGCGCACGACGGGTTGAGTAATCATTGTCGAAGAGCGCTGCGGGACGGCCGCCCAATCGAAGGTCAAGAGCACCGCTAACCTGAAGAATCGAATCTCGTAATGGCTCGAGATGCACACGGCTACTGTTCATCCGCCAATAAAGTGTATTCTCCCCGTCTCGGGTGCGTGCCATGGCAGGTTCCATCGCAGTGCTGCTTTGCCGATAGACGTTGGATAGCATGATGAGCCGGTGCAGCTTTTTAATCGACCAACCTTCTTGCATGAAACGCACGGCGAGATAATCGAGCAACTCGGGATGAGTCGGCGGGTCGCAGCGTGTGCCAAAATCACTCGGGGTCGAGACGAGTCCGCGCCCAAAATGATGCAGCCAAACGCGGTTCACCATGACCCGTGCCGTCAGGGGATTAAGCGGGCTTGCGATCGCTTGGGCCATCTCGAGTCGTCCGCTCCCTCGTCGAAAAGGTTGACGGTCTGCACCTTCGATGATTTGGAGAAACTGGCGTGGAACCTCCTCACTTGGGTTTGCTGGATTCCCACGTTTAAACACACGCGGATTTTTGATTTCTTGTCGATCCTCCAAGATGACGGCGAACGATGGCGAGTTGGTGGATTGATTGATCCATCGTTCGACTTCGGCTTGTAGTTTTCCGAACTCCACTCGGCCTCCCTCATCGAAAAACCATTCCGTGTCTGCGAGCGAGCCAATTGGAACGCGGGCCGGTGAATTCGTTGCGAAGAGCGCATCGGCCCATGGACGTTTCTCAGGGCGCAACCCAGCAGTCCGATCAGGTTCGGGTGCTGCGGCCACTTCCTGATAGAGTTTTTGAAAAATATCCCCATAAACTTGCGCTAGCTCATTTAAATTGGTTGGAAATTTCTGCTCCAAGGCGGTCTTAATGATTGGATTCAGACCCGCGCCTTCACCGGCCTTGAGCGATTCAAATGCTGGCCGTCCCTTCGTCGCAAAGTCCCGCGCTGGGATCCGGCTGAGGACATGCCAAGGGGCAAATATTGGGTGAAACGATTTCGAATTTTGAAAAAGGTATTGCTGCCACTGCCGGACAACGGTGGGGTTGAGGTCATCGACAGTTCTGATTTCGTAATGGTCATCGGGGGGCAACTTATCTACCTCGGGGAGTGCCATCCAGTAATCACGCACTCTTGATCGAAGGCGATCGATCATCTCGGATTTCCGCTTTTCGTAACTCTCGGCCAATTTCTGCTGTCGTTGTTTCAGGCCCGCTTCAAAGTCTGCGTGGAGTGGGTTGGGAGCATTCGTCTGTACGAGTCGTCTCATTGTTTCGGAGGAACTGTTAAAAACTCCGTAGAGCGAGTAGTAATCTTGGGTAGGAATGGGGTCGAATTTGTGGTCGTGACAACGCGCACAAGCAACAGTCAGCCCCTGCATGCCTCGCATCACGACATCGATACGATCGTCGATAATGTCAGGAGTGACGCCAAGAAATCGGCGGCCCAAGGTAAGAAATCCGAGTCCGGCCAATGGCGGAATAGGCTCGTCTTCAGTCGAATGAAGTGTCTCCAACTGATCAGCCGCGAGTTGTTGGATCAAAAATTGGTCGTAGGGAAGATCGCGGTTGAAGGATTGCACCACCCAATCACGATACACGTGAGAGTGGACAAATCTTGCCTCCTCACGATCCGTATACACATAACCCTTCGTGTCCGCGTAACGTGCGACATCAAGCCAGTGTCGTCCCCAGCGTTCGCCATAATTCGGTGATGCCAGAAGTTTTTCGATCATCTGAGCATAAGCTTGCGGGCGAGTATCTCGAACAAAGTCATCCACTTCCTCAGGTCGAGGAGGAAGTCCCGTAAGATCATAAAACGCACGCCGAATCAGTGTGCGTTTCTCCGCCACAGGAGAAGGGGTGAGACCCTCCGCTTCGAGGCGGTGCAGGATGAAGGCGTCAACGGGTGTATTCACCCACGCAGGCCGTTTGACAACCGGCGGCGGATTCATCTTGGGTGCTTGAAAGGCCCAGTGGTTCACCCCTTTGGCGTTCGCATTAGTAGTTGCACTTTGGATCGCCTTCGATGGAGGCAGCGGGGCACCCAGCGCGACCCATTTCACAAAATCATCGATTTGTGCCGACTCCAACTTTTTCTTTGGCGGCATCCGAGTCTCATCGTCATCCCAATGAAGGGCTTCGATCAGTCGACTTTTCTCGGGTGCTTTTGGAACAAGGATCGGACCGTGCTCACCGCCCCTTAATATCCCTTCCGAGGAGTCGAGATGGAGGCCACCTTTGAGTTTTTCGGCGTGGACGCTGTGGCACGAATAGCAACGCTCAATGAGAATTGGACGAATTCGACTCTCGAAGAAATCCAATTCCTCATTTTTTGACAGCGCTTCGGCGCTGACCAGATGTGTCCCGACAAAGAATATCGTCATCCAACACAAGGCGGGGGAGCCAAGAATTTGCTGCAATTTTCTTAGGCAGGTTAGACTCATGATCGTCATTAGAACTTAGCACATTCTCTGTCGAGATGGCAAATCGCCACATTGACTAACAAGTTTTACCTTGGCGGAAGGTTTTAATGCCGCACATTCTCTTGGCGATGCCTCAAACAGACCCATCTACCGATCGAATCGAGATCCCTCCGCAGCTTTGGTTCCACCTCAATAATCATGTCGATCGGTTGTTGCAATGTCGTCGATGCCCTTCCATGCAACCGATCCCGGTTTCAGGCGGCCCGGTGGTCAGCCCCATTATGCTCGTGGGCCAAGCCCCAGGTGATAAGGAGCCGCTGCTCGGTCGACCGTTCGCTTGGACCGCAGGCAAGACACTCTTTCGTTGGTTTCAGGAAGGTTGTGGAATTAGCGAGGCCCAGTTTCGTTCGATGATTTACATGGCCGCCGTTTGTCGGTGTTTCCCAGGAAAGAAAGCGACGGGTGGCGACCGGGTCCCGAGTCCAGAGGAAATCACGCAATGTGGATCGTGGCTGGCGGCTGAGATTGCGCTCTTAAAGCCAGCACTTGTTATCCCGGTGGGGAAGTTGGCCATTCAACAGTTTCTGGCGACGGCTCCGTTGGATCAGGTGATCGGGCGAGAATGGCAGGGGTCTCGGGCGGGGGTGAGCTTCACCTTAATTCCCTTGCCACACCCTTCCGGAGCCAGTCCGTGGCATCGGATGGAACCCGGTAAAACATTATTGCAGGCTGCGTTAAAACAAATCAGGAATCACCCAGCATTCGCCCAACATTTTAGTGGAGTGCGTGCGTGCTAGCTTCCTGAGCAGATGCTCGCCTCAACCGATCGTGGATGCCTTCCCAAGCGGGTTCCAAGGGAGGAAGTTCGACCACGATTAAGGGAACTTCCACGGCATCGCACGCGTGTAGCTCCGCAAAAATTGCGCGTGCGTAGGCTTGAGGATCCTCCCGGAGAATCGAGATTCCCCTGAAATCACTTCCTCGAGGGATGTGTCGATAAGCGATGACTTGAACGTCGGAAGCCTGCCATTGATGTTCAGCGAGTTGGTGACGCAAGCCTGTTTCGGTTTCCCATTTCCACACGACTAATTTTCCACGAGGCGAATAGTGTTTTTTGAGAAGTCCAGGGCTGCGCAAAATACTCGCATTAGAACCACCCTTTTCTGACACCGCAGGCACGGCTTCTCCCCAGACTTGAAGGATGGACGCTGCACTAATCATCCCGGGTCGTAAGACGTGAGGTTGGGCACCTGTGATATCGACGACAGTAGATTCAATACCAACGTCACAGCGACCCCCATCAATAATTAATCCGATCCGATCTCCAAGACCCGCTTGCACATGTTCCGCGCTGGTTGGAGAGAGCGCATTGGCGAGATTCGCGCTGGGAGCAGCTAATGGAAATCCACAGGCTTGGATCACCGCTTGCATCAACGGGTGGGAGGGCCACCGGATGCCAACAGTCGAACCCTCAGCGGTCACATTGAGGGGGATGCGTGCAGATTTTTCAACAACCAGAGTCAAAGGACCGGGCCAAAAAGAGCGGGCGAGTCGATCGGCCGCAGGCGACCAATTGGAAACGCAGGAGTGAACCATCGACCAATCGGCAACATGAACAATCAATGGGTTGTCAGTCGGGCGACCCTTCGCTTCGTAGATTTTCGACACCGAACCACTGTCCCACGCATTGGCGGCGAGCCCGTAAACCGTCTCCGTGGGCAATGCAACAACCTCACCCGCGCAAAGCTGGCGAGCGGCTTCCTGAACGGCCGCAGCGAAAAGCTCAGGTGTTCCTATGGTCAAAATTTTTGCCACTGAATTCATTCTCATAAACATCGCTTCAGAATCCCGCGAGTTAAATTCCAAGATTTCGTTTTTTCTTGGAAGCAATTCGGCCAGGACTTGAAACAATTGCACGTCGTTCTTTACGCTAACGCGTGGTTTTGTTATCTCCATTTTCATGCCCAATGGAAAAACCATTTCGAGAGTGGTCACCGCCTGTTTTTTCGTCTCCGGAGTCGCTGGTTTAATTTACCAGTTGGCTTGGTCTCGTTACCTCGCACTCTTCTTGGGTCATACGAGTTATGCAGTGGTGGCCGTGCTGGTCGCGTTCATGGGCGGGTTGGCTCTTGGGAACGCCTGGCTCGGTGCGGTGGTTGATCGTTCTCGGCGGCCGTTGGCTTTTTATGCTTGGCTGGAGATTGGTATCGCTCTTTATGCCTTTCTTTTCCCCTATTACTTTGAGGTTTGCCACAAACTCTACGTCACCTTAGCTCGTGGGTTTTCAGCAGGGGAAACGAGCTTGTTGATATTAAAGTTTTTTTTCAGCTTATTCTTGGTGCTAATTCCAACCGCGATGATGGGAGCAACTTTTCCAGCGCTCACCCGATTTGTAACCCGGTCGATCAACGAGCTACGCGGGAAGGTTGCGTGGCTCTATTGCATCAATAGTTTGGGGGCAGTGTTCGGTTGTTTCGTCGCCGATTACTGGTGGATTCCACGGTTTGGACTTGAACTGAGCTTACTCGGGAGTGGCATGTTGAACTTGCTTGTGGGTATTTGTGCTCTGGGTCTTTCAAAGATGGTTTTTGAGGGAGAGCGCACGCCTCCAACCGAGGAGATTCATCCGGTGGGCGAAACTGAAGTGTTCACGCCACGTGAGTTACGATTGGCATTTTGGGCCATTGGGCTATCCGGGTTTGTAGCGATGCTTTATGAGGTCGCCTGGACACGGTTACTAGCCCTTGCCTTGGGGTCAAGCACCCATGCTTACACGTTAATGCTGGTAACATTTATCCTCGGGATAGCTGCAGGTGGTGCCGTGGTAGCCCGGTGCAAGAACCTGAGGCACACACTCGAAGCGTTCGGGTGGGCGGAAGCCGCTCTGGCTATTGCGGTGTTGATTTCGATGTTCGGGTATGAATTTCTACCCTACGGACTCGTGGTCGTTACGCGGCACATCGCACGCACTCCAGATTCGTATCCACTTTATGAACTTGTCCAAGCGGCTTTGTGTCTTGCGGTAATGTTCATTCCAGCTGTCTGCCTCGGCATGACCTTGCCCTTAGCGAGTCGGATCGCCACAGCGGCTCTCGCGCACACCGGACGCTCCGTGGGGAGAGTGTTCGCGGTGAACACCGCCGGCACTGTTCTCGGAGCAGGTCTCACGGGACTTCTCTTTATGCCTGCCCTCGGGTTGTCACGGACTTTCGCGCTCGGAGTTGTCGCTAACGCATTCATCGCACTGATGATTTTGAGAAGAAATTCAAATCTGAGAAAAACCCTAGTCGTTGGGTGTGTGGGTGGATTTTTGCTTTTCGTGGTTGCTGGTTTTTATTTTGAATCTCGTTGGCAAGGGGCTTTCTCCTATGGATGGTGGCGCGCGCAACAAGTTCCAAAATCGATCGCTGAGTTTCGTCAATTATCTCAAAGTTTAGATATTCGTTATTATCGGGACGGTGCGAGTGCAACCGTGACGGTGAATGCTCAGGTTCGAGGGACTAACACGCATCTTTTTATGCGAGTGAATGGCAAGGTCGATGCCTCCAGTCAAGGTGATCATTTCACCCAATTGCTGCTGGGCCATATCCCCTTGATTCTACGACCCGCCTCCACAAATGCACTGGTGATCGGGTTGGGCAGCGGGATGACATGCGGCGCAATCCTGCGGCATCCCACAATTCAGAATGTGACGGCGGTTGAGATATCACCTGAAATCAGTCATGCCGCCCGTTTCTTTGGGGATTTCAACGACCATGTATTGGACAACCCTCGGTTTCATTTGGTCAAGGAGGACGCCAAATCGTTTCTCAAAATCAGTGATCAACGATTTGATGTCATCGTGAGCGAGCCTTCTAACCCCTGGATGGCGGGGGTCGCTGGGGTTTTCAGTCAGGAGTATTATCAAGACTGTGCGGATCATCTCTCCCCAGATGGCATGATGGTGCAATGGCTGCAGATTTATGAGTCCAGCGATGAGGTCTTTTCGATGGTGTTGCGTACGTTCAGTTCAGTTTTCCCTTCTGTTTCCATGTGGCGTACTCAGTCCGGCGACCTTGCATTGGTTGGCTCCCGGATTCCTCCAGTGATCGATCTAGTGGTTGCAAAAAAACGCTTCGACGATCCTTCCATTCAAAAGGATATGGAACGCATGGATATTCGGACATTCCCTGTTTTTCTATCGCTTGAAATTGCATCTGCGGACAATGGCAGTGCCTTGGTGTCTGCAGAGGGGCCGATCCACAGTGACTATTTTCCGGCACTTGAGTATGAAGCGCAGAAGGCGTTTTTTGTCCGACAATCCTCGGAACTATGGTCCACATTTAAAGAAGCTTGGAGCTCTCGTTCATTACTTCTACTTGGCCGCTACCTTGAACATCAACGACTCGATCCTGCTGATTTTCGTGGGCTTGCCCTACGTGTCGTCGGAGGGGATGACGTGGATTCACGACTCTCGAACAGTTTTTATCTCGAATGGCTCAAGTCAGGCGAGATGCCTGAGCTAGCTCTGCAATTCTTGGAAAATTTACCCAACCCCAACGCATCCTCGCTCTTGCACGAAGAACGGTGGCAACATCAGCCGCCCACATTTCTCCGACAAGCTACCTCAGACACCGAAGGCTTGAAATCATGGGAACGCGTTTTGTTGAGGGCATACCGCCAAAAGCGTTCTGTTTTTCACCAACCCAATGCGGACGATTTAGTTCAAACGATCCAGAAACTAAAAAAACTCGATCCCACAAATCACCGTGTTTATAAGTTGCACGAAGCCGAATTAGCTTGGGATCTCGGGGATCCAACCACATGTTTTCGATTGGGAAAGGAGGCATTATCAGCCTCGGCAACAAACGCGGGACAGCAGGCGTTTGAACAGGATCTCATGGCTCCGAGGGTGGTTCTCACTCTCATGATCGAGCATCTGCATCGCACTCGCCAATGGTCCGAAGCATCGGGTTGGGTCAAAGCTGCCAGCCAACAAAAATTCCTCGATCACGACCGCAATTTTTATCCGCCGTTGGAGCGAGTTTGTCGAAAAGTAACAACGACTCTAGCCCAGAATGGAGGGCTATGATCACATCGCCTCGGCCACATCATTCCGAGTGAATAGATCCCGCCAGCATCTGAGTGAGGATCACAAATTGCTCCAAGGTGACGGACTCCGCTCTGGCCATTGGTGAAACCCCCGCTGCTTCCAAGGCTGGACTCAGTCGTTCCAATGGCCAGTTCATCCTCAGCAACTTCAACATCATCTTGCGCCGTTGGGAGAACCCAAGTTTTACAATCCTTAAAAAAACTTTTATTAATTCATTCGGCAGCAACGGGACGGTTCGACGCACAAGAGTGATACAGGCGGAGTCGACATCAGGCTCTGGAAAAAATGATCCGGAAGGAATTTTAAACCATCCGCTCGATTCGTAATTCAACTGTAAGAAAAGGCTCAACTGCCCGTAATCGTCACCATCGGCTTTCGCGATGATTCTTTGGGCCACTTCGATCTGGAGGGTGGCAACCAAGCACTTTGGACCTTGTGGATTGAGTGCGAGATCCACGAGTAGTGGGGAGGCAACAGAGTAAGGAAGGTTCGCAACTAGCTTCCACTCGGACCAGTCACGTGGGTTGGTTCTCAAATAAGCTAATGCATCTGCATTGATCAGTTCCAGATTGGGCGCGTTCGCAAAACGCTTTTGTAAGAACTTCACTAAACGGTTATCCAATTCGATCGCGCACACCGATCGCGCACGGGCCATCAACAGCTCCGTCAACGGGCCCAACCCTGGTCCAATCTCTAGCACTTGATCGTTCGCCGAGACCTCCCCAGCCTGAATGATCCGCTGCAACTGATTTCCGTCATGTAGAAAATTTTGGCCGAGAGATTTTGTGAGTTGGATCTGTTCCTCAGCTAATATTGAACGCATTTCTGTTAACGTCACAGGTACCTCCGTAGTTGAATCTCGAGAGCCTGCAAGGTGCGTTGCAAATCCTGCTCATGGATGGTGAGGGGCGGTGTCAGACTGATCACCTCCGCGGCCGACCCTTCCGGCAGCAATATAAAACCCTCATGAAGCAAATCCTTGATGATTGAAAGTGACATTGCCGTGCCGGGTTGGCCATCGGCGAGTGTAATTTCTAATCCCAAAAATAAACCACAGCCCCGTGCGGTCAAAGTCCAGCGAGAGTTCTCAAGCTCCTGAGCCAAACTCACTAACGATTCGAGAGCAGCCTGACCTTTACGTTCGCTCTCTTGCACAAGATTGGACGCGGTCAGTTCATCGATTTGAGCCAGAGCCATCGCGCAGCCCACGGGATGTCCAAGAAATGTGCTCGTGTGGATCGCTTCCCCCTGAGACCTTGGCCACGCTGCATCCATCAACTCAGATCTACCAACGCAGGCCGACAGCGGGAAGCCGCCCGTCAACGCTTTACCGAGACAGATCAAATCAGGCACGACTGATGAGTGTTCACAGGCAAACCAACGTCCAGTCCTCCCGAATCCGGTATAAATCTCATCGAGGATCAATAACGCGCCATGTTCATCACACGCATCACGTAATCTCGTCAGAAAACTCGGAGGGGGAATTCTGATTCCACCGCGAGCCTGCATCGGCTCCAGCAGCACCGTACCAATCTCGCCGGTCGCCAAACGACTTTTCAACCGTGTGAGGGTCTCATCGAGCTCAGTTGCGTTCGCTGGAAAGAGCAGCGACTCCCCAAAGTCGCCAAGCTGAGAAAGGAACGGTTCCCGAAATAAGCCGCGATCCGTCGCGTTCAATGCGCCATAACCCAACCCGTGGTAACCGCCAGCGAACGAAAGAATCCGTCGGCGACCTGTTGCCAACAGTGCCGTTTTAAGTGCGACCTCGACGGCTTCGAAGCCGGAATTACAGAACACCGTCTTGCCCTCGGTCTGATTCCATCTGCCGAACGTGAGTTGACTCAAGCGTGCTGCCAATTGTGCCTTGAGCGCGTGAGGATGGACATCCCCCATCGCGTGCAACAATCGGCTCATTTGGGCTTGGCCTGCCGCGACCACTCTGGGATTGGCATGCCCTGCAGCAGCCACACCAAAAGCCGCCGTCAAATCTAAATACTCCTTCCCTTCCAGATCCCAAACTTGCGTTCCTGCCGCCCGATCCCAAACGATCGGCCACGACCCGTCTGGTTCTAAGAACGTGACATTCCTCGACTCAAAACGCCGGAGTTGCTCAATCACCTGTTGGGTGGCGGTCATCATCGAGAATTCGGTTCAGGATTAAACGCCGCGTTCGTCAGGCGGCCAGATAAATTTGTGCATCTGCAATTGGAATCGCACAGGTAAGGCATCAGCCACAATCCGCTCTACTAGTTGCTGACGACTGATCGGCACATGTTCCAAGGGCACCATTTTTAAAGAAGGATCACGTTGGTGGGGTTGTAGTGGTGCGACCCATGAAAACAGCACAGGACAGATTAAGTTTAACTGATACTGTGCGACCCGATCTCGGGCCCACTCATAATCTTCCACCGTTCCGATCACGAACTTGACCTCGTCCGTTGCCTTCAAAAGTGGGATATTTTCCAAACGATTCCGAGACGATTCACCGCTGCTGGGACACTTCAGATCCATAATACGATGCACCCTGTCATCAACCGCACCAATATCCCACGCTCCGCTTGTCTCCACGAGAACCAGGAAACCTCGGTCGCACAAGGTACGCATCAGATCCGTCGAGCGCGGTTGCATCAGCGGTTCCCCACCCGTTAATTCGACCAAGGGAAGTTTTCCAGCGCACGTT
>WBXJ01000029.1 GCA_008933045.1 Verrucomicrobiota bacterium | reverse complement strand
GCACTGGTGACAATCAGACGATGCAAGGATCGCAACGATTGTCCGCCATCTCGAAACTCCACGGCCAACCACTCGAGGAGTTCTGGATGAGTCGGGCGTGCGCCCATATGTCCAAAGTCGTTGGGGGTATCGACGAGTCCGCGTCCAAAATGCTCCTGCCAGATCCGGTTGACGATCGAACGCCATGTCAGTGGATTGTCAGAGCTAGCTAACCATCGAGCCAACGCCGCACGACGCGCCGATTCGTTCTCCGTAGTCGCCAATGCAAAACGTGAGGGTAACGCGTTCACTAAGCCAAGCGTACCAGGGCCAACTTCATTGCCGGGTTTTTCGACACTCCCGCGCTTGAGCAAATGAATCGGACGCGGTGTTCCACCCTTCGCTCCGGTACCGACAAAGGAGCCATTTCCTGTGTGAATCCCAGCTGCGTAAACGATACCCAAGGGCGGTAGTTGGGCGAGTTGGTTGGTGATACGGTTTAAGTCGTGAGCTAAAGTGGTCAGTCGGTTTTTTTCCACAGTTGTGGCGGCGGCAAGGAGCACGGTTTCCTCCTTAATTCGGAGTGATGCCAAACTCTCGACTTGAGACCCCTGTTTATCCGTTTGACCGGGATAAATTCCATCCGTCAAATTGGTAAGCCTCCACCGAGGAGGGGCTTCGATCGTGTCTTTGCCCGTCACAGGAACTCTGAACGCAAGGTTCACTTTGGCGGAGGACAACACCTCCAACTCGGCTAGCGCGAAAATAAAATCTCCCTGCCGAGGAGCAAGCTTTGTCGCTGTGACGCGCACATAGCGACTCCTGACGGACTTGGTTGGTGTCTCAAAAGCCTTGAGCTTGGGATTCGGCAAATCGGATTCCTGAACTGTATCCAGTCGAATAACTCCCGTTTTAAATTCGGGGTCATCACTCGCTTCGATTCGTAATCGCACCGGAAATCCAAACCCATCACCGATGTTGTTAAAATCATCATGGCACGGGCGAAGGATCACTTGAGCGAACGAAGCCTGATTCCCCAAATCTATTTGAAACCATTTTTCGAGGTCTTGCTTCGCTTCGATTTGGCTATGACTCCCGGTGGATTCTCCAGAACCAACAGGTTTTTCTAGGAGCAGAATCTGCTTTTTCAAATCCGCATAATTTGTGCCTCCTCGAATCGCGAGAGTCGCGTTAATAGCCTTGAGTTCATTCTCGCTCAGAGCCTTTTCAGAAAGGAGCGAGGAACGGAGCCGACCGGTTTCGGGTAACAGTTCATACCGACGATCCGTACGATCCACAGCGGCAAATACCGCCTGCAAACTGTAGTAATCTTCTTGGCTAATCGGATCAAATTTATGGTTGTGACATTGGGCACATTGAACCGTGAGGCTAGTGAAGGTCTGAATCGTATTGACCAACATATCGTCACGGTCGAGATGTCGGGCAATCTTGCCATCAATTTTCGTCTCTGAAACTTCCTCGTGTCCAATAAAATCCCAAGGCCCCGCAGCGATAAACCCGAGTGCTTCAATCCCGTCACGGTTCCCCGGATAAATCGCATCTCCAGCGACCTGCTCCTGAATAAATTGGCCGTAAGGCTTATCTTCGTTGAAGGCGCGAATCACGTAATCCCGATAAGGCCAAGCGTTGGGTCTGAGTTTGTCTTTGTCATACCCGTGGGTTTCACCAAAATGGACCACATCCAGCCAATGGCGTGCCCAACGCTCACCCAATGCTGGAGAAGCTAAGTACCGATCCACGAGCTTTTCGTAGGCTTGCGGATCAGGATCACTCTGGAACGAAGTGATCTCCTCCGGGCTTGGGGGCAGACCGAGCAAATCAAATTTAAGCCGCCTAATCAAAGTTGCACGCGATGCTTCGGAAGAAAACTGTAAGCCTCGTTCAGCCAGTTTGACACTGAGGAATCGATCGATTGGATTTCGGCTCCGATCTCCCTTCACTTGTGGTGGCGTCGTTTTTTGAAGGGGCTGGAATGACCACCAATTGGTTTCACTGTTCGCGGCAAGAATCGGCAACGGTAAAACGTGCCAACACCAGACACACAGAAGGCAATAACACAGTGATTGGCTGACCCGTTTCACGGGCAACCAAGCCGCCGCAGCCTCGATTATTTGGCGATGCTTCACTGGGCAATTCGGATAAGACGGAAATTTCGGTTAAAGTTGACTATGCTTACTTAAAACGATACTCAACCTTCGATGTTATTGCACCCTAAATTTCACGGTTTAGTAGAATTCGCATCCAGCTTTAATCCGAGGCCCGAGATCACTCATGCCTTGTTCGATTTCGACGGCACGCTCTCCGTAATTCGCGAAGGTTGGCCAGCGGTGATGCTTGAAATGTTCGATGAAATCCTGCCAAAAGCCAGTGGCGACACTACTGAAAATCGGCGCAGTCTTTTGTTTGATGACATGATGCGATTGAATGGCAAACAGACGATTTACCAAATGATCCAACTCGCAGATCGAGTGAAGGAACGTGGCGGTCAACCCGAAGATCCCCTTGTCTATAAGCATGAATATCTTCGAAGGCTCGGTCTGAAGATTCAAGTGCGGTTAGACGGTTTGGCATCAAAAACCATTCCAATCAGCGACTATTTATTGCACGGATCAATCGAATTATTAGAAAACTTGCAACGCCGCGGCGTGCAGCTTTACCTCGCCAGCGGGACCGATGAAGTTTTTGTCAAAAATGAAGCTAGCCTGCTGGGATTGAATCGTTTTTTTGAGGGACGAATCTATGGAGCTCAGGACAACTATAAGGCGTTTTCCAAAAAAATGGTAATCGAACGATTGTTGCGCGAGCACTCGATTCAAGGCAGTCAATTGATCGCGTTTGGTGATGGATATGTAGAACTACAAAACACGAAGGAAGTGGGAGGTTTGGCGATCGCGGTAGCTTCTGACGAGGCCCACAACGGTTCGGGTCACATTGATGCATGGAAACGTGATCGGCTTCTAGCAGTGGGAGCGGATATCGTGATTCCGGATTATCGTGATGAAACTCCGTTGCTTGAACTGATTTTTGGAAATTAACGACATGTATCCCCTGCCCCTGGATCTCTCCAAACTCAAGGTCTTTCCGCTTACGGAGCGTCGAAGTTTGACAGAGGTTGAGTCCATATTGGTCGATCCCGACACGCATCCTGCCCCGCTCAGTGAGGCCACCTTAGCCCGAGTTGCGGCCTGTGCGACGGAGATTCGAGCAGCGCGGGAACGTCGAGCCACAGTGATGCTGATCTACGGTGCGCACTTGCTGCGAAATGGGGCGGCTTTGATTCTTGATCGGCTGATGGCGGATGGTTGGCTCAACCATCTCGCCACCAACGGAGCTGGCACCATTCACGATTGGGAGTATGCATGGCTCGGTCGCTCAACAGAAAGTGTAGAACAAAACGTCCGCACCGGTTCGTTTGGGACTTGGGATGAAACGGGCCGAAACATCCACCTCGCGCTGTTGGCCGGAGGTCTTCGACATCAGGGATACGGGGGTGCTCTGGGTCAATTTATCTCGGAGGATGGTGGCGACTTTCCCTCCTCCGAAAAACTTTGGGCCGAGATCCAATCCAATCCTGAAGATCGATTGAATCCAGCCCGCATGGAATGGATCGAGATGCAACGGACATTCGGACTTCCTCAATGCCGATTGATCGTTGAACACCTTTGGAAGCACGCTTCGATACTCGCTTCCGCTTGGAATCATCAAGTCCCCCTCACGGTTCACCCCGGCATCGGTTACGATATTATTGCCAATCATCCGTTTTTCAATGGCGCCGTCATCGGTCGAGCGGCAACCCGTGATTTTGAACTTTTTGGTGGCTCGGTCGAGAATCTGGACGGGGGTGTGGTGTTGTCAGTGGGTTCGGCGATCATGGGGCCTCAGGTATTTGAAAAAAGTCTGAGTTGCGTGAACAACATCCGATTGCAATCGGGCCGACCAATTGTCCAAGGCCACTCCATCTGCGTGGTTGACCTGCAAGATGGCGGCGGTTGGGACTGGAGCCAAGGTGAACCGCCGAAGACTAATCCGGCTTATTACCTCCGATTTTGCAAAAGCTATTCGCGGATGGGTGGAACGATGCAATACGTTCAGGCGGATAACCTTGCTTTCATGCATCATCTGTATCATCTCTTGAAAAAATCGTGAACTTAGCTCGTTTTCAGGAACTCGCTCAACGGTACGCAAAGCTTCGGATTGCGATCATCGGTGATTTTTGCCTAGACCGATATTTTGAAATCGACCCCACGCGGCAGGAGATTAGCCTTGAAACTGGGCTACCCGTCCACAACGTGATCAGAGTGCGCTGCCAACCTGGAGCGGGAGGCACAATCCTCAACAATTTGTGCGCCTTGAATGTGGGGCGTGTGTTTCCGGTGGGAGTTTCTGGAACTGATGGCGAGGGCTATGAGCTACGCACGGTGCTCGCGATGCGTCCGGGTGTCTCGTTAGATTTTTTTGTCACCACCGAAACTAGGAATACATTCACCTACTCTAAACCACTCGTGATGCACCCTGGGCAGCCGCCAGAAGAATTGAGTCGGCTCGACCTGAAAAACTGGACTCCAACTCCAGCACCGTTGCAACGCACGTTAGCCGATGCCGTTACTCAGATTGCCCCGCAAGTAGACGCCGTGATTCTGCTCGATCAGGTGGACATTGCGGACACAGGGGTGATCTCAGCCGTTGTCTTGGAAGCGGTCGCTACGGCAGTCACTACGTTTCCAAACCTCGTCGTTTTGGCAGACAGCCGTCGATCGTTGCGAGGATATCCTCAAGTGGGATTTAAGATGAACCGCGCCGAAATGGCTCGGACTGCGGGGATACCCGAGAATGCTTCTTTCGAACTCATTAAAAATGCCGCAGAAGCAATTGCCACCGCACAAAACAATCCTGTTTTCATCACATTGGCGGAGCATGGATTGATCGGAGCCGCGCCCCAACAACCTGCCAACCACGTGAAAGCTCTACCCTTGCGTGGGGAAATTGACATTGTGGGAGCAGGAGATTCCGTGATGGCAAATCTCTCGGTCGCGTTGGCTTCTGGAGCCACAGTTCAAGAAGCGATGGAACTCGCCGCATTGGCCTCCTCGATTGTGGTTCACCAGTTGGGAACCACAGGGACAGCCACGATGGAGGATATTCTCACACTCGGACAATCCTCAGGGATGATCACCTCCGCAGGGTGAGCATTAGCAAAATGGAGTTTTGGACAAATCAAGGGCTTTTCTTGCGTCAACTCCTCGTGGGTATTGCTCTGTTGCTGGCGGCGTGTCATTCGCCAATCCGTCGGACACCTGATCAGTCCGCTTGGCAACGATTCGAGTTCACGCAACCCCAAATGGGTCTCCCTTTTCGTTTAGTTTTCTACGCCCCGGATGGTGATGCCGCTGCTTCCGCTGCTCGCGACGCCTTCCAACGAGTGAGTGAAATGAATCAGATTCTTTCAGATTACGAAACCGACAGTGAACTTAACCTATTAGCCCGTACATCGGGTCAAAACCTCGATGTCAAAGTGAGTCCTGAACTATGGAAAGTTTTGGTGATGGCTCAAAGACGATCTCAAGAAAGTGACGGCGCGTTCGATGTCAGCGTCGGCCCCCTAATTACTTTATGGCGCAAGGCTAGGCGCGAACATCAGTTACCCCACCCTGATCGCATTCAAGCCGCAATGGCACGGGTTGGTTACGGAAACATTGTGCTGAATCCCAAAGCTCGTTCTGTCCGTTTGTTGCTCCCTAATATGCATCTGGATCTCGGAGGCATTGCCAAAGGATTTGCGTTGGATGAGGCTCTTAGAGTCTTGCAGCAGCATGGCTTCAATCGTGCGCTTGTGACTGGAGGAGGCGATATGGCCCTTGGCGAAGCTCCACCCGGCAAGAGCGGTTGGAAAATCGAAGTGCCGCCCTTGGATTCCCAGACCAACGAACCCTCACAATTCGTTCATCTCCGAAACTGTGGATTTGCGACCTCCGGTGATGCCGTTCAAAAACTGGAAATGAACGGCGTGCGCTACTCACACATCGTCAATCCCAAGACGGGGTTAGGTCTGACCGACCATAGCTTGGTCTACGTGATCGCCCCCGATAGTATCACTGCCGACTCGTATTCCACCACCCTAAGCGTCCTAGGCCCCAGCCGATCTCGGATCCTTTTGGCTCGAATTGGCGCACCAGTGAGTGCTCGAATACTGAGGAAGGAAGGTTCCAACATCGAAGTGGTCCAAATTGGTGAGTTTCCAATTCTTCGGGATGACTAACGTCCAAATCCGTGCTGTGCCAACAAAAGCACACTTGCCATGCTTTAAGCACTATGTAAGTTTGACACGCACACACTGATTACTTAAAAGTGCGGAGTCGTCACATCAAACCTTTGAATAAATTTATGCGAACTGATGCCAAGGTTTCTACCAAAAAAACTCGGTTCTTTCGTGCGGGGTTCACGCTGATTGAACTATTGGTGGTGATCGCGATCATTGCGATTCTCGCCGGCATGCTCCTACCCGCTCTCGCCAAAGCGAAGACCAAGGCTCAGGGCATCCTCTGCATGGGAAACGGCAAACAACTCATGTTGGCATGGAAGCTTTATGCCCTCGATAACAATGACAAGTTGGTCGCTTCGTTATCCCAAGGAGGTCGTCCTGTTTGGATCGAAGGAAACTTATCGTTTCCCGGAAGCGGCGAGAACACCAACATCACGTTCGTATCACGCGGACCCCTGTTTGCTTACGCAGGGAAATCTTACACCGTTTACAAATGCCCTTCGGACAAGGCCGCGATGGGAAAGGTGGCCAACAATAACTACACTCCACGAATTCGCAGCATCTCGATGAGTCAAGTTTTCGATTTTGGTGGATGGTTACCCTCCCCTCCTTACCGGATCTATGACAAAGATTCCGTGATCGTGATCCCTGCAAAAACTTGGGTTTTTATTGATGAGCATCCCGATAGTATCAACGATGCAGCCTGCGCAGTGCAGATGGTGGAACCGGCTGCAACATCAGGCAGTATCATCGACTTCCCAGCCAGTTATCATAACGGAGCTTGTGGTTTTTCCTTCGCCGATGGTCATTCGGAAATTCGTCGATGGAAAGGAACCAAGATCAGAGCTGCCGCCAAGTATAACGGGATGTTGGGGTTGAATGTCCCTGCGGGAGATTCACTCCAAGACGTCAAATGGTGGTCGGAAAACACAACAGTCAAAACCAAATAGTGGCGCAATTTGCAGCCTTATATTTCACCGCTTTTACCCCAATGATTATCCAAGCAAACAAACGTTCTGCTGTCGGGTTTACTCTGATCGAACTTTTGGTGGTCATCGCGATCATCGCGATTCTCGCCGGCATGCTCCTACCCGCTCTCGCCAAAGCGAAGACCAAGGCTCAGGGCATCCTCTGCATGAATAACGGCAAGCAGATGATGCTCGCCTTTAAGCTCTACGCAACGGATTACAGCGACTTCTATCCACCAAACCCCGATGATGGAAACTCTAACGACGATGGGAACTGGGTCAGCGGCTCAATGACCGATAAGACTGCCGCCACCAACGACGTTTTCCTCAACAATCCCAAAAAGGCCAAACTGGCACCATACACCGGTGGAAACATTAAAATCTATAAATGTCCGGGAGACAGTAAGCCTTGGGATTTTGGGGGGAATGCTAAATTGATCCGTAATCGTAGCTTCTCCATGAGTCAAGCGGTCGGAACCGATTCTCGGATTAAGGGAGGAAGAACCGCCGTAGCTGGTCCATGGCTCGATGGAAACCATGGCCATTCGTTGAACCAAACTTTCCTCACCTACGGCAAAGAAGCGGATCTGATCGCACCCTCGCCTTCGATGATCTTCGTTTTCGTTGACGAGGATCCCTTTAGCATCAACGACGGCGGTATTGGAACCGTCGGCCCCGGTGTGGCACTCAGGTGGATCGATATTCCAGCCTCTTTCCACAATAAAGCTTGCGGGTTTGCTTTCATGGATGGCCATTCGGAGATCAAGAAGTGGACAGACAGTCGTTCGATCGTTGTGAAGGGTGTTTTTCCATCTGCAAGCCAAACCTCCCCAACGCCCAACAAGGATCTGCTATGGATAGCTGAGCGTTCTGCGGCTCGGAAGGTCAAGTAGATCGCTCCGTTGTTACATTTCTACCGCATCGGGTAATTCTGATGCGGTATTTTTGTTTTGTTTCATGGTGATCAGATTCATGATCGGGGCGTGTTTGAGTTGATACAAAAAGATACCTCCAGTCGAGCTCGTTTGGGCCGAGTGACGACGACGCATGGCGTGATTGAAACCCCCGTCTTCATGCCCGTAGGCACCCAAGCGACGGTGAAGGCTCTCGACCCCAGAGAGTTAATTGAGATGGGGACTCAGGTCATTTTAGGAAATACCTATCACCTGAGTATTCGGCCGGGGATGGACATCATTGGCCAAGGCGGGGGGTTGCATCGTTTCATGAATTGGTCCCTTCCCATCTTGACCGACAGCGGCGGGTTCCAGGTGTTCAGTTTGGCAAAGATTCGCAAGGTTCAGGCCCATGGAGTCGAATTCCGATCGCACCTCGACGGGTCTCTTCTGTTTATCGGGCCAAAGGAATCGATGGAAATTCAGCGACTGCTAGGATCGGATATCGCGATGGCATTTGACGAATGCCCGCCGCATGACGCGCCACCGGAAGAGATACGCGCCGCAGTCGACCGCACCCTGAGATGGGCGGAGGAATGTCGGCTCCAACCTCGTGCTGTGGGGCAACAGGTTTTTGGCATCGTTCAAGGTGGCAACGATCCCAAATTGCGTGAGGAATGTGCCCGCAAACTCACAGCCATGGATTTTGATGGGTATGCCATCGGGGGTGTGAGCGTCGGCGAGCCAGAGCCTGAAATGATGAAGGCTGTGGAGTTTTCGGAACCGTTTCTTCCCGAACACAAAGCACGATATGCGATGGGGCTGGGGACCCCTGCTCAATTGGTGGAATTGGTAGCCCGTGGGGTGGACATGTTCGATTGTGTGCTCCCAACTCGGGTCGCACGAAACGGAACAGCATTCACCTACAAAGGAACCATCAGCATCAAAGGAGGCGGTTACAAAGCTGATTTTGGACCGATCGAGGAGGACTGCCCCTGCTACGCTTGTCGCAACTTCACGCGAGCCTACCTGCGACACTTGTTGAATGTTGATGAAATTCTCGGACTACGAATGTTGAGCGTGCATAACAGCCATATGTATCTACGTGTGATGCAGGACATCCGAACGCATCTGGCGGCAGGCACTTTCGCGGATTACCGCACACAGTTCGCGGCGACTTATATACCCACCGAGAAGGTGCTCGCTGACCGACGGGCTGGCTTGGGGAGCTAAAACCATGGCCTTGAAAAACGAGTTTCAATCAACTAGGCGACGGGTCAAATCACCGTAGGCATCGATACGCCTGTCGCGCAAGAACGGCCAATGGGTTCGGGTCACATCTACCTTATCCAAATCCACCGGCACGATCATGGTTTCCTCCTGATCCACGCTGGCTTTGGCGAGAATTTGTCCCGAAGTTCCTGCGACAAAACTCTGTCCCCAGAATTCGATCCCGTCACCGCCGATCGGTCTTTCCAAACCGATCCGATTCACCGAAGCGACATAGCATCCATTAGCCACGGCATGGCTGCGTTGGATCAATTCCCAAGCACCGTGTTGGTTGACTCCGTACTCGGCTTTTTCAGCCGGATGCCAACCAATCGCCGTCGGGAAAAACAGAATATCGGCACCTTGCATCGCTGTTAATCGCGCGGCCTCGGGATACCATTGATCCCAGCAGATCAAGACACCGAGGCGTCCAAACTTTGTGGACCACGTTTTGAAACCAAGATCTCCGGGGGTAAAATAAAATTTTTCGTAAAAAAGCGGGTCATCGGGAATGTGCATCTTTCGATAAATACCCAACAACGACCCATCGGCATCAATAATGGCAGCCGAATTGTGATACAGACCCGCCGCCCTTTTTTCAAAGAGGGATGCAATGATCACGACACCATGTTTTTTTGCGATTTTCTGAAACGCGTCCGTGGATGGGCCAGGAATTGATTCAGCCAGTTTGAAATTGGCATGATCCTCGTTTTGACAAAAGTAATACGAGCGAAACAACTCTTGAGTGCAGATAATTTTAGCCCCTTTTTTCGCCGCAGCCTCCACCGCAGCAAGAGTGCGGCGAAAATTATCTCTGGGATTGGCTGAAGCCTGCATCTGGAGCAGACCCAGTTTGACTGTCGAGGAATTGTGCTTTCCTTTCATAGGACGTCGAGTCATTCGTTGCCGGAAAAACTTAATCGAACGGGCAAAGTGGTGGGCGATGAGGGACTCGAACCCCCGACCAACTGCGTGTAAAGCAGATGCGCTACCGCTGCGCCAATCGCCCCATCCGCGTCTACTGTAGAACGCACACCGAGTTTGGAAAGAGGTTTCTGTGGAGAAACGAAAAAGAGTGGCGACCCTAACGGGAATCGAACCCGTGCACCTGCCGTGAAAGGGCAGTGTCCTAACCGCTAGACGATAGGGTCGTCAAAGGGAGGAGCACTCTAGGTCATACACCAAGCATGTCACGATAAAAAAGAACTTTTGAGAGATGAAATGTTTGGGTTTCCAAAAACCGCAATACCTTGACAGGAGGGTTGGTAATCTCGTACGAAGTTGGCTTCATATGAATCGGCGTACTTTTCTCAAATCTGGCTCCGCCGCAGTGGCTGGATTTTCATTGCTTCCACGGATTGCTGCAGGGTTTGAGCCGGTGTGGGGGCCGTTTCGCATTTCGCTTTCGGAATGGTCGCTTGTGCATTCGTTGAAGAAGAATCTGGTTCAACATCTTGATTTTCCACGCATTGCTAAGCGTGATTTTTCTATTGATTGTGTCGAGCTTGCGGATTCGTTTTTCTTGGAAAAAGTGAGTGACAAGTCTTATCTCCAAGAGTTGAGGAATAGGGCGAATGCTGAGGGGGTGCGGATTGGCCTGCTGATGTTGGAGACTAACGGCAGGCTCGCTTCTGCGGATGCAAACGAGCGTCAAAAAGCAATCGATTCTACTAAGTTATGGCTTGATGCGGCGACGGTGCTCAATTGTCTGACGGTGAGAACTAAGGCGGTGGGGGATGGAACTCCTGATGAACTCGGTCGTCGTCTGGCTGAAAGCTGTTCGGTGTTGGCGGAACATGCAGCCTTGTCGGGTCTCAATCTCGTGATTGAGAATCACGGGGGATTATCGTCGGATCCAGCATGGCTCACGGCGTTGGTCAAATCCGTTAACAAATCTAACTTTGGTTTGATGCCTGATTTTGCAAGTTTTCCTGACGCTATCAATCGTTATGAAGCTGTCGAACAGATGATGCCTTTCGCAAAAGCAGTGAGTGCTAAAGCGACCAAATTTGGAACGTCGGGTTTGGTGGAGGATACGGACTTTTTTAAGATGATGCGGGTTGTGCGTGACGGCGGTTACCGCAGTTATGTGGGGATCGAATCCTCGGTGGGTAGTGCTGAAGGAGAGTATGAGGCGATTCGCACGACTCGCGATCTCCTCCGATGGATCCACGGTGAGGAAACTCGCTGCAAGGAAGTTTTTAACGGCCAGAATCTGCTGAATTGGACGAAGCTGGAAGGGGGCGATTGGACTGTTGAGGACGAGCTTTTGGTAGGTCGCAACGGTATTAATTGGACTACAAATCCAGAAAAATCAGGTTCGTGGCTTTGCTCACGTAAGACTTACGGGGACTTTAGACTCGAGCTTCAATTCATGATCAACAAGGGTGGAAATAGTGGAGTTTTTTTCCACTCTGCCCAAGAGAAGAATCCCGCTTTCACGGGGTATGAATTTCAAATCTATGACGCGCCGGAGAAGCCGCCGACAAAAACCGGGCCAGGCTCGATTTATGAAGTGCTTGCCCCGAGCAAAAATGCCCTGCGACCCCCAGGCCAGTGGAATACCCTCACGTTGACGGCGATAGGTGCTCAGGTCATGGTGAATGTAAATTTTGTTAAAACCATTGATGCCGAATTACCTCGATCCCAAAAGGGATACATTGGGCTTCAAAATCATGATGCCCAATCGGAGGTCAAGTTTAGGAACATCCGACTTGAGGAACTCTGAGATTTGGCCGATGAAGCAGCCGTTTCGATTGTTGCATTGATCTGATTATGTCGTTGCTACGCGCGGAGAATCTGACGAAAAGCTACCGCATGGGGCGAAGACTCGTACCGGTGTTGCGCAAGGTGAGTTTTGAAGTGGAGGAGTCAGATTTCTTGGCGTTGCGCGGAGCGTCGGGCGCTGGAAAGAGCACTCTCCTACATTTGCTGGGCGGTCTTGATACCGTGGACGAAGGCGAAATCTGGTTCCGAGGTCAAAACTTGACCACCTTGCCGCCGCGCTTGATGGCTGAATTTCGGAACAAAAATATCGGGTTCGTTTTTCAAGCCTACCATTTGTTGCCAGAGTTGAGTGCTTTGGAGAATGTTTGTTTGCCTGGACGCATGGCTCGCCATTCTATTCGCGAATTAGAAGCCAAAGCGACCGACTTACTTCAACGTGTCGGGCTAGGCGATCGTCTGGATCACCGGCCCTCTGAGTTGTCGGGGGGTGAGCAACAACGGGTGGCGATTGCTCGCGCTCTCATCAATGATCCGATTCTGATTCTAGCGGATGAACCAACGGGCAACTTGGATTCAAAAACGGGAGATGAGACGATCGATCTGCTCCTCAGTTTACGCAAGGAACGCGGAGCAACGCTCGTCATCGCCACACACGACGCTGACCTTGCTGGACGGGCCGCGCGGGTTATCCAACTGTCGGATGGTCACCTTTAATCGCGCGACTTTTGTAGGCGATAGAAGGCGGGTTCTTCGCTGGGGATGATTCTGATTTCAGTCGCTCCCACCAGAGGATTGGAGATTCCCAACACGGGCGACCAGACTGCGGATCGTCCGAGTGATGAGGAATACTCAAGTGTAAACCCCGCTGCGGAAGCAGAGGATATCACCTTGATCAGCTCTGCCTCGATAGAAACACGCAATGTCGGGGGGTAGGTAGACGTGCCAGCCGACTCGCTACCTTGCAGATCATCATTGTCCAGTTGGGTCTCTTCGGCACCAAAGTAATCTTCGCTAGCTCGCGCAAGTAGTAAATTCGATGGTGGTTGGTTAGGATTCCAGAGCAAAGCGGAGCCAACGAGCGCCAAGGTATGCTGGGAAGCTGGCCCGCGTGCGAGGAAACCCGCCACTAATCCGCCGCCGTTCACAAGAACCGGACTACTCGTCGCGAGCGTGGATCCGTTGCCGAGTTGACCGAAGTCGTTTGCTCCCATCCCCCAGATCGTGCCGTCGGTTTGAATGAACATGGAGTGGCTGAGTCCGGCTGCGACAGTCAAGACGTCGTTCGCAACGGAGGTTGGTAGCGTTGTATTCCCGATCGACCCGTTCCCCAGTTGGTTTGAATCGTTCGCGCCCATTGCCCAAAGGCTACGATCCTCTTTGACAAAAACGGTGTGGGATCCGCCGGCGGCAACCGCTACAACGTTGCTGGCCACCACTACGGGTTGACTTGATTCCGCCGTGGTGCCATTTCCTAATTGGCCCTTAGAATTGAGGCCCATCGTAAAAAGTGTACCGTTGGCTTTGATAAAGGAAGAGTGACTCTGACCTGCGGCCACTGCCACGACGTTGCTAGCGATCAAAATAGGTCGATTGGTGCTTGTCAAACTTGCTCGCCCCAATTGCCCGTTGGAATTTAACCCCATGGACCACAATGTGCCGTCGGCCTTGATGAACAGGGAATGATATTGACCGGCGGCTACCGCGACCACATTACTCGCCACAGCGACCGGACGATTGAGATTACTCGTTGAGCCGTTGCCTAATTGGCCGTGGGAATTAAGTCCCATGGACCACAATGTTCCGTCGGCCTTCACAAAATGCGAGTGCCTCTCACCCGCAGCAATTGCCAGGACATTACTCGCGACGGAGAGCGGAATTAGGCTCGCGTCTGTCGTGCCATTACCCAATTGACCGTCGGTATTTTTGCCAAAGCTGAACAGCCTTCCATCCCCTCGGAGAGACAATGAATGGCTTCCGCCACTCGCGGCTGCAACCACATTGGTAGTCACGCTTTGCGGGCTGAAAACGTTTTCGGGCGCGGTAGGGCCAGCTTGACCGTCACCATTGAGTCCCCAAGCGTGAAGCGCGGCGGTGGCGACGCTAAGTCTTCCTGGCCGACTCAACAACATCCCCTGAGAGTTGCTGATGACCACATAGTAAGTGCCGATATCCGTGAACTCAAAGGATGTAAAACTTAAGGTTCGATTGGTTTGACCATTTAAACGAGTGCCATCTTTTACCCACTGATAGGTCCATGGTGGCGAGCCTCCATGAGTCACGCTCAGGCCCGTTGCTCGACCAACTTCTGCCACCGTATTCACAGGTTGGCGTGTAATGAAAACGGGCACGGCGGCGATTGAAAGGATGTTCGTTCGGCTGCCTGTGTAATTCGCATCCTCCACAATGCCAACGACGGTGTAATTCCCTGCGTTGGTGGGAGCATTGGGTAATCCATTGTAAGTGACCGCGACTGAAACGTGGGCCGGAATCGCGCTTGCTTTGACGGACCGCGCAGCACCCGTGTAGGTAAGTGCTAAGCTCGAAAAATTCACTACTGCAGTGCGTTTGCTGATCGTTAACACCCCAGTCGTGTTCCCCGCGTAATTCGCATCCGTTAGTGTCGCGATAACAGGGTAGTTCCCCGCGTTCGTCGGAGCATCAACGGAACCATTGTAAGTCACTGTGACAGGGAATGTGCTCGGGGTCGTGGAGACCTTGACGACTTTCGCAAGACCATCAAAAGTTTGATCTAAGTTCGCCAGCGTCAGGGTTGCCAACGCCTTGCTAATCACCAAAGTGTTCATCCCTTTGCCGATGTAATTAGCTGTGTTGACCGTGCCGATAACGGTGTAGCTGCCAGCATTCGTCGGAGCAACCGTCGCGCCGTTGTAGGTGAAAGAAACCGGTAAGTTGCCCGGTCTTGTGACTGCTAAAGCATCCTTGCCCTTTCCGTCAAACGATTGCTCAAGATCGGTTAGATCCACAGTCGCCGTGCCCTTGGTAACGATGAGCGACGCTAGGCTATTGCCCTTGTAGTTAAGATCAGAAATGGAACCCATCACCGTATAGGTACCCGCGTTCGTTAGTCGGTTTACCGAACCGTTGTAAGTCAGAGTATAGGAGAGATTTTGGGGAGTTGTAATGCCCGAAACAACCTTGGCGACACCATCATAGGGCTGAATGAGGTTGCCCAAACTCAAGTTCGCTACGGCTTTTGCAATTACCAATGTGTTAGTAGCTCTCCCCGCATAATTCAAATCCTGAACCAAAGCGACCACAGTGTAGGTGCCCGCGTTCGTTGGCAACGCAGGGGAATCATTGTAAGAAAACTTCACCGCTAAACCACTTGGCACCGTCTGAATTGTCGGTAATTGCGCTGAGCCAGAGTAAGTTTGCTTAAGACCGCCGAACGTCAACGCGGAGGAAGCCTTTTCAGTCGATGGGATGGCAATCACATTCCCCAACCCACTGCAACCCTCGAACGCATAGGCACCCATGTTGGTGACACTGCTGGGGATCGTCACGTTCCTCAATCCGCTTGCACCTTTAAACGCCCAGTCGCTGATGGATTCGAGACTGGCGGGGAGCAAGACACTCGTCAGTTGAGTGCATCCCCAAAACGCCCCGAACCCGATGGAGGTGACTGGAAGGCCGTTGATGGTTGATGGGATGACCAAGGCGCCGGTGGCTTTGGGATTGCTGCCGGTGATTGTAATTTTAACCCCATCGCTCGAAAATAATAACTCTGTTTGCGCGACGGTCGGGCGACCCGCAAACGGATCCCTCCAACCTGCTTTGCTAGGCAGATAATACAGCGTGGCGGTCGTATCTAAGAACACATCCCTTCCGACGCTGGGTGCATTTCCCATGAAGTAAACACTCGTCAATCCACTGCAATAAGCCAACGCCCAATCGCCGATGGAGATGACGCTGTTGGGGATCGTCACGCTCGTCAATCCACTGCAATAAGCGAACGCCCAATCGCCGATGGAGGTGACGCTGTCGGGGATCGTCACGCTCGTCAGTGCACTGCACCCATAGAACGCACCCTGGTCGATGGAGTTAACGCTGTTGGGGATCGTCACGCTCGTCAATCCACTGCACCCAGAGAACGTATCGATACCGATAGAGGTGACGCTGTTGGGGATCGTCACGCTCGTCAATCCAGAGCAGCCAGCAAACGCATCGTTGACGATGGATGTGACGCTGTCGGGGATGGTGTAAGCACCTGTTTTTCCTCCGGGGAAAGCGATGAGTGATGTCTGCGCTTTGTTGAAAAGAATACCGTCGTTGCTGCTATAGGCGGAGTTAGCAATATCCACTGTGATGCCCTTCAGACCACTGCACCCGTCGAACGCACCGTCGCCGATGGAGGTGAGGCTGGCGGGGATCGTCACGCTTGTCAATCCAGAGCACTCCTGGAACGCCACATAGCCGATGGAGGTGACGCTGTTGGGTATCGTCACACTCGTCAATCCTCTGCATCCAGAGAATGCACCGTCGCCGATGGAAGTGACGCTGTTGCCGATTGTCATGCTCGTCAATCCAGTGCACCCAGAGAACGCATAGGCGCCGATGAAACTGACGCTGTTGCCGATCGTCACGCTCGTCAATCCAGTGCAGCCAGAGAACGCATAGTCGCCGATGGATGTGACGCTGTCGGGGATTGTCATGCTCGTCAATCCAGTGCAGCCAGAGAACGCCGCGTTGCCGATGGAAGTGACGGTGTTGCCGATTGTGACGCTCGTCAATCCAGTGCACCCAGAGAACGCCCAGTCGCCGATGAAAGTGACGCTGTTGGGGATTGTCATGCTCGTCAACCCAGTGCACCCAAAGAACGCATCGCCGCCGATGGAAGTGACGCTGTCGGGGATTGTCACGCTCGTCAGACCACTGCAACCTTTGAACGCAGCTTGGCCGATGGAGGTGACTGGAAGGCCGTTGATGGTTGATGAGATGACCAAGGCACCGGTGGCTTTGGGATTGCTGCCGGTGATTGTAATTTTAACCCCATCGCTCGAAAATAATAACTCTGTTTGCGCGACGGTCGGGCGACCCGCAAACG
>WBXJ01000028.1 GCA_008933045.1 Verrucomicrobiota bacterium | reverse complement strand
GACTTGCGGATTCTCTGGTCCTGCGTGGCAATTTCCGAAAAGCGTATTCCCATTGGGTAAACGTTCCACTCTTGTCACCCAAGCCAAAGTGATCCCTGGCAAATCGTTTTGTTCAACCTTCCAGACGATCTGCTTTTGAGGAGTCACCTCCAACAAACTATGGCCGTTGCCCGATCCAATCAACGTATTCCCATTGGCCAATCGCGTGGCAGAAAAAAGTCGATTACCAAAAGCCTCTGTGCCGTGGCCGGGCTTGGACTCCCGACCGAACATCGGCACTGCATATTCCCAAACTACGGCACCTGCGCCATCATACTCACGAGCAACTCCGTCATCCTCGTGCGCCACCAGATAATGACCATTGGCGAGTTTGCGCACCAACCGAGTGTCTGAATGGCTGTTACGATTCTTCACTCTTAAGGGAATCTGGTGTTTGATCTGACCCTGTTGATCAACCTCAATGATCCGGCAGGATCCGGACTCTGCGATCATGGTAAGACCGTTTTCCAACCGTTGAAACGCGTGAACTTCTACCGACTTCCCTGCGTTTCCATTCATCTTGCCCGAGTCATATTCCCAGACGGTTTTATGATCCGGTGTAACCTCGACCACTTTGTGCCAGCCTTGCTGAAGCAAAATGTTTCCATTCGGCAAAATGGAAGCGTCATGGATTGCACTGACTTTAATTTCCCACTCCAAGCTCCCATCCGCAGCAACAATTGCCAGCCGTTGCGTGGAGTCATCGGCGGCCAAAAGTCGTCGCGGTGTCCCAGTTTGTTCACCGTGCGATGAATTGAAGAGGAGGCTTCCGGAACAGAGTAGAACCAGATGAGTGAGTGTTTTCATGATGTGTTTGTGTTTCATATAATTGACTGGAAAACTATGAACTTGAAGGCGCTGGAGTCTCCCCTAATCGCTCGCGGACCGCACGTCGATTGGCTGCATAACGCTTGGCCAGCTCATCGGTCACTACACCTGCCAGAATTACCGCGCCGATAATCGCAAACTCCAGATGCGTGGGGATGCTTAAAATGTTAATCGCGTTGTAAAGGACCCTCATTACTGCCGTGCCTATAATTACCCCCAGAATCGTTCCTTCACCACCACGCAAACTACAACCTCCTAATACCGCAGCAGCGATGGCATACAATTCGTAAAACTCACCAAGGCCGGATGGTTGGACGGAATTGAGATCCAACGAGAATAAAATACCACCGACACCCGCGAGCAGGGAGCAGAGCATATAAGCAGCGATCTTGATTCGATCCGTGTTGATGCCGCTGTAACGTGCTGCGGTTTCGTTTCGGCCTAGGGCGAGTAAGTAGCGACCCCAAATCGTCCGATTGAGAACGACCGCCGAGACAATCGCGATTAGGAGCAGGATAAAAAATGGCACCGGAATTGAAAAACTAGAGCCCACAGGTATCTTCCCAATGGCGATAGCACGGAGGCCCTCGTGGGAATTGCCGAACCCTTGACTCTGATCATCGGTGATAAACCGAGCGATGCCTCGGTAAAGCAACAATCCACATAACGTCACCACAAAGGGTTGTAATCGTAACCGAGTAATCAAAAGACCGTGCGCTAACCCCACGGAAAGCGACAGCAACAACACCGTCACCAAAGTCGCCGGAACACTCCAACCGCGATGAGTCAGCAACCACGCCATGAGCGATCCAGTCAGGCCAATCAGTGAACCGATCGAAAGGTCGATCCCGCCTGTGATGATCACAAATGAGACCCCGATACTGATGATGCCGAAGAGCGAAATCCAACGAATGAGGTTCTCGAGATTGTATGCGCTCACGAATTGAGGATTACGTAGGGCGGTAAAAACAAACACCGCTAAAAACAAACCGAGAATGCCGAAAATTTTCTTCATGCTGCTTACAGTAATTCCTGCAAAACTGAGGTTGCCATCTGATGAGGGGTTCCTGTAGCGAGTTGCATGATGGATTCCTCGCTGAGTTGTTCGCGATCCAGCACGCCCGCTAATCGCCCTTGGTGCATCACCAAGGCGCGGTCGCTCATTCGTAGAATCTCGTCCAGTTCGCTACTGACAAAGAGAATGCCGATGCCTTGACTGGCTAGCTCCTCCATGAGTCGATAAATCTCCTGTTTCGCTCCAACATCGATACCTCGAGTGGGTTCATCGAGCAGCAGCACCCGTGGTTTTAACGCGAGCCACTTGGCCAACACGACTTTCTGTTGATTACCACCCGAAAGATACTGCACTAGATGATCAATGCTAGGTGTTTTAACTCGCAGTTGTTGAGTCATCATCGAGGCTTGGGTCATTTCCTGTTCTGTGTTCAGAAATCCGCAGCGCGCATCTCGATGAAGGCTGGCTAACGTAGCATTACGACCCACTGACATTTCTAAAATCACGCCTTGAAGCTTTCGATCCTCCGGCACCAACGCGAGTCCTGCCGCGATCGCGTCACCGGGGGATTGCAGATGCAAAACCTGCCCCCCTAATCGCACCGTGCCGCTAACGGCTTGATCAATTCCAAACAAAACTTGCAACAATTCCGTCCGGCCTGCACCGACCAAACCCGCGAGACCCACGATTTCACCAACACGCACCTGAAAGCTTAATCCCTGCTGCGGGTGTGCGGTGGTTCGCAAATCCTGCACTTCGAGTAGAGGTGCTCCATCTGATTGACTGGTTCGCACTTGTCGCACCAATGCACGCCCCACCATGAGGCTCACCATCGCATCTTGGGCAATCTGTTCCTGAACCAACATTCCAGCATTTCGGCCATCTCTCAGGACGACAACTCGGTCAGCCAGTTGTTTCACTTCGCGGAGGCGATGGCTAATATACACAATGCCGACCCCTCGGTTTCGGAGGTCGTTCACGACACTGTAAAGCTGCTCCGTTTCCCCTTGGCTCAAGCTGGATGTCGGCTCGTCCATGATCAAAATTCGGGCCTGCGCACTCAAGGCACGAGCGATTTCAACTAATTGTCGGCATCCCAGCGGCAACTCGCTCAATAGTAACCGTGGCGAACAATTCAAACCCACTTGCTCTAAAAAAACATGCGCCTCAGAATAGAGACGATGGCGATCGACAAACCCCCATTGATGAGGTTCGCGCCCCAGAAAAATATTGGATGCGACGTCGAGGTTATCCGCCAAGTTTAGTTCTTGGTGAATCAACGCGATCCCCAATTTTTTGGCGGTGCCAGTGTCGGCAATGGAGACCAACTGACCATCGATACGAATTTCCCCACGGTCAGGCGTTTCTACCCCTGCGAGGATTTTCATCAGGGTGCTTTTGCCTGCCCCATTTTCTCCGATGACAGCCAACACCTCACCGCGCGATAACGTGAGTTGGACATCCTCCAACGCTTGCACCCCTGGGAAACGTTTCGAGACACCACTCACATCGAGCAGTTTCGGAACGGGATGGAGGGGCGCAACCATGGCGAGCTCGCGGTTAATGCAGTTCGTTCAGCACCGTCAGCACAACCTTATTTTCCCATGTCTTGCATCTTCTTGAGGTCGGCCCAAAACGTTTGTGCATTCTTCTGGCGCACTTCCACGATGGGCACTTCCAAGAAACCATTCGGAGGCAACACCGATTTGTCACCCTTGGTCAAGCTGTGGAGGAGGCGCACAGAGTGGTATCCATAAAAGTAAGGCTGTTGACTAATGGTGCCATAGACATGCCCATCAATAATGCCCTGTAAAACTGGGGCCGCTTCATCAAAACTGACAATCTTAATTTTGCCCAATCGACCGGCTTCTTTGGCAGCTTCCAGACAATGCGGCGCATTGTAAGCGAACAAACCTACCATGCACGCTAGGTCAGAATTTGAAGCCATAGCATCCTGCGCATTCGCCTTGGCGCGTGCGTAATCAAAGTTGTCCGTGCGGGTGTCGAGGATGGTGTATTTGGCTCCGGATAGAACCTTGCCTGTGGGATCAAAATTTGCGGAATCGGACTGCTGCATGGGCCTGTCGAGCAACTCATCAATCACACCTTGGCGACGCTGTTGGGAGTTTAATTGTTCCAACCGTCCCACAAACAACATCACCTTTCCTCCGGCAGGAATGGCTTCTTTTACCAAACGACCTGCAGCTCGACCCGCTTTGTAGTTCTCCATCCCCACAAAACAAAGCCGCTTGCTCAACGGTGCATCCGAATCATGCGTAATCAACGGGCAACGGGCTGCAGCCTGATTGAGCAAATCTACCTGATTCTTGGCATCCACAGGGCTGATCGCGATGCCATCAATACCTCTCGCCAACAAGCTCTCCAGCATCCGTTTCTGATCCACCAAACCCTTGGGTGGCATCAGAACCTCACAGTCGATTCCAAACTCTTTTTCTGCGGCTCGTACACCCGCGACGGCAGTATTCCAAAACGGATCCACACCGTTAGTCACATAGGCGATTTTTTTTCTTCCGCTTTTAGGACCAGTCCCGGGATCCGCTCCGGTGGCAGGTGGAGTCGATTTATCGCCGCAACCGATCTGTAACACCGTCAGGGTGAGCAAAAATGCCGCACCCATGCGAAGGAATGATTTCATAACAAGTTTGTTCATTGAGTTTAGAGTTCTAGAAATGGGGCAGTTTATGCGACAGTCGTTCCCCCGTTGACGGCAATATTTTGACCCGTCACAAACGAGGAGGCATCACTGGCCAGATACACCAAGGTGCCTGCGAGATCGGAGGGGACGCCCCATCGTTGGGCAGGGATTGCATCGAAGTAACCATCTTTGAGAGACTGCGGATCCTTCTCGTGTCGTTCCACAAGAATCCACCCGGGAGCAACCATATTCACCGTAATGCCCCACTTAGCTACCTCTGTAGCAAGGCTGCGGTGAAACCCGTTCTGCCCCCCTTTGGCGGCAACATAGGCGGTAAAATTAGGAATGCCCCGCGCAACTACTTCCGAGCCGATATTAATAATTCGGCCCCAACGCTGTTGCTTCATGTGAGGCAAGCAAGCTCGAGTGAGTAGGAACGGACTCTTAATAAAGTAATCGAGCATCGATTGGTAAAATGCCCAATCATAGTCCTCGATCGGCTTCTGAGGTTGGTCACAGGTCGCGTTGACCACCAAAATATCCACAGGCCCAAGCGAACTCTCGATCTCCTGCATCATAGTTGCGACGTCGCTCTCAGAGGTCACATCCGCTCGAAAGAGCTTTCCTTCGCATCCGGCTGCTTGAAACTCTGCAAAACTCTTTTCAGCGCGTGCTGTGTTGTTGCAATAATTCAAGGCGACACGTGCCCCAGCTTGACCCAGGCCTAACGCCATCGCTCTGCCTAAACCAGTAGAACTCCCCGTGACCAATGCCACACGTCCGCGCAACGAAAACAAGGAAGATGCGGTAATTTCAGAAGGTGCTGTCATAATGATAAAATAACGGTCGTCAGCGAGTCTCTACTCGTCTGGAGCTTCACACCCGTTGGCTTGGTTAAGCAAAGGTGACTTCTTGTTGAGTTTCCGATCATCTCACGTGATGCCTCCCTCGTAGTGCTCGCCAACACGTGGAACAGTTTCCAAGTCAAGTCTTACGCAGGAGGACTCTTTCATCATAAAGATTTTGGCTCACCCTGCAATAGTGGTATTGAATTGGTTTTATCACCTCGCGCTGGATCCACTTGAGGGGTGGATCTGATCCCGTTAGGATTGATGGATGGGAGTTGAAAGGTCACAAAGACTGGCCAGTTTTTCGGTGGAAGCACTTTCGTTTTAGCAAGATGCACTTGGTCATTATCGAGATCACTCCCGATATTGTTCACCAGTGCTGTGGCATCGCGAATTAACGAAACGACAGAACCATCACGTTGAGCCGCGAAGCCTCCGCTATCAAAAATCGACCCGTTATATTGCCATGAGTGAGCCGACATCGTCGAGCGAGACTCCGTGTCTGTCGCGTCTTGAGCGAGAGTAATCAGGTCGCCCAAGGGTTTTGTGATTTTGACGCCGTTTGTCTCCCAACTCACATCGATCCTGACCGCGTTCGTTGAGGAAATAGGCACAGGCTGGGCGGGTTGAAGCGGGATGTCCTGATGCACAAAACCTAGAAGGACAAACGCCAAATTGATTTGGACGGGTGCGCTTACGGTTGTGAGCAACGATTCGTAAGCCTTGCCCGACTCGTGAACCAAAGCGTATTCCACCAGTTGATCGCGCAGCCTGACTCGGGCAGGAACCGTGATCGTTCGCTCCTTTTTATCTAATACCACCGCGCCGATGTGCAATATGTTGCTACTGATCGCCTCGACTTTCAGCGATACCTCTGGCACCGCTGCCGATGGGATCACCGCCTGATCCTCGGCGTAGGCAAGGCAAAGTGGAAGCATGGCCAGAGCCAAACCACAATTTATAGAAAAATGAGGAGTCATTCAGTCAAAAGATTTCACAGAACCCACCGAGGGTCAAACCGTTGATCGAAAGAAGAGCCTGGAATTGACCTTGCTGATCGGGTTCCTCATCGTAAGTTGGTATGCCAGTAGTAGCACCCAAGTATGAAACTTAGCCCGCACGATCAAACGCGTTCCTTAACGATCTGGCTTCTCGGGATCGCCATGGCAATCCACTGCCTGACGACCCTCGCTCAGGGACCGAACACTTCGTTGCGCAATGAGGTGCAGCACGCCATTGACAAAGGGTCTCGATGGTTGATCCAAGCCCAAACCACAAACGGGTGGTGGTCCACCCCCGATCATCCCGCGATCACCTCGCTTGCCCTCGTGGCTTTATCTGGCCAAAAAGGTCGCCCTAACCAGACCCTTCTTCCACAATCCATCCAACAAGGCTACAGCTACCTCAAAACCTGCGAACAACCCGATGGTGGCATTTACCAAAAGGAATTGCCTAGCTACAACACCTCGCTCTCGTTGATGGCGCTCGTTGCAGCCCAACGCCCTCAGGATCAAGCTACCATTGTGAAAGGCCGCAAGTTCCTTATCGGTCTGCAAGCGAAGTACAGCACCAATGGTGGCACGAACAACGCCTTCGCAGGAGGAATCGGCTATGGGAACGGCGATAAAACACCCGACCTCTCGAATACTCTAGTGGCTCTCGAAGCCCTCAGATTCAGTAAACAGAGCCTCGCCGACAAGAATTTGCCGGACACAGGCGATCTCAACTGGGCTGCGGCCCTTGCCTTCATTCAACGCTGCCAAAATCTTCCAAGTCACAACTCCGAACCTTGGGTGTCCGGAGATTCACAAAACCATGGCGGTTTCATCTACACCCCAGGAAGCAGTAAGGCCGGAGAAACGAACCTACCTTCGGGCCGCGTCGCACTGCGATCCTATGGCAGCATGTCTTACGCTGGATTGATCAGCTACATCTACGCCGACCTCAAACCCGAAGATCCCCGTGTGGCTGCGGCGTTCAACTGGCTCAAAGCGAATTACACGCTCGACGAAAATCCTGGAATGGGACCTCAAGGACTCTTCTACTACTACCATCTCCTGACCAAAGCACTGACGCTCCGAGGCACCGATACTTTTCAAACCCCCGACGGCCACACCATTAACTGGCGCGAAACCGTTTCTCTCCGGCTGATCAACCTCCAAAACGCTAATGGTTCGTGGGCTAACGAAAACGGTCGTTGGTTTGAAAAAGATCCCGTCTTAGTCACCGCCTACTCAGTGATCTCCCTCCAAATGATCCTCAACAAACTCTGAGGTATTCGGCCGCACGATTTACCTGTTGTAGGGGCGAGTTAGATAGAGGGTATGAGCTAACCGGGCCAGCAGAGATTTCTTTTTCTTCTTCGAATTCGTGGAGATCTGAGACCCGCACCTTCCTGAGCAGGTAGGACAAATAATGAGAGCGTCTCTCCCTAATAATCCTGCGCGCCGCACGCATTGATCACAGTGCGTCTCGTCGCATTTGAGACAACGATGGATGGCCGAGATGTCAGGATGCGTCTGGCAAGCCGGCGAGCCATCCTCTAAAAAATTGGCGTGCTTTTGCGCAATCACCGCTGCTTGAGGCACCTGAATCACAGCCTGCGGCACTTCGATCAAAAACTCGATGACTCCTAAGCGAAGAGTTTGGCCGGTGCCAAGCATGCCACGAGCAAACCGCTGGGAGTCGAGGTAGGATCCGTTTGTAGAACCCAAATCCTGAAAAGAAACCCCAATGTCGGCCACTCTCAATTCGGCATGAAATTGAGAGACCGAAGGATGATCGACCACAAAATCGTTAGTCGGGTGACGTCCGATTCGCCATTTTCCGGTTCGAAGAGCAAGGATTCTACCTCCGCCGGTGCCCGTTTGTTGGGTTAATTTCGCCATTGTCTTAAGAGCGATAACTAACAAATAAACGTTTAGTGGTTTTCACAATGGTCGAACCGGTGCTCAGACTCTAGTCACAATTTGATTTTTTCACAGCAGGAAATCTCTTGGAATCCATCGCGTTTCAGGATTTTACCATTGAACAGGAGGCAACTCATCGCTTTAATCGGTTTAGATTTTCACGCATGAAACAAAGCTTATTTACCACCTTGTTGGTTCTGTGTCTTGGCCTTGGCCTATGCGCACAGGAGACTCCTTCACCTCGACCCGCGTCTCACTTTTCCCTCAAGGACGGCGATCGCGTCGTATTTCTTGGCGACACCTTCATGGAAAGAGAGCAGACCGATTGCTATCTTGAGACCCGATTGACGGCACGGTTTCCTGGTCAAAAAATTATTTTTAGAAACTTAGGATGGAGCGCGGACACCGTGTTGGGGGAATCGCGAGCCGGTTTCGATGCTCCCGAAAAAGGATTCGATCGCCTCAAAGAACATCTGGCAGCAGTTAAACCCAACATCGTTTTTCTCAGCCATGGTATGGCGGCATCCTTCGCGGGTGAGGCCGGGATTCCACGTTTTATCGCCGACGTCAACACCTTGATGGATACCATCAATCAAATCAGTGGGGCACCGGTGCAATTCGTGATTCTAGGTCCGATTCACCATGAGGATTTGGGTTCTCCCCTTCCAAATGGCAAGGCGCACAACGAGCAGTTAAAGTCCTACACCGCCGCGTTGAAAAACCTTTCTGCCACACGGAAAGCCATTTTCATTCCGTTATTCGACCTCACTGCTCCCTACGAAAAGTCCAAGGAAATGGGGCCGATGACTGATAACGGGATTCATCTTAACTCGTATGGTTATTGGCGGGTCTCGGCGATCATTGCTGAGGCGTTGCAACTGGCATCACCTCGTTGGGTGGCGAAATTAAATTCCGGCACAGGGGGCAGTAAATTTCATGGGCTAAAGACCCGTGATTTGAAAATGATGCCCGCGCAAGCATCGTTCTTCGGAACGGATGAGTTCGTGATGTCTCCTCCACTTCCTCCAAGCGTTACGAAGCACCCTGAAATCGGTTATGGCGGCTTCTTTGGAATCAACTCGCTTGCAGAAGGTAAATACACTTTGTTGATCGATGGCGAGGCCGTTGTGACTCGTGGGCACAAGGAGTGGATGATGGGAAAAGAGTTTAACCATGGCGGCGGATTTGCACAGGTGGAAGCGTTGCGGGAGATTATCATCAAGAAAAACCAGCTCTATTTCTATCGTTGGCGTCCCCAGAACGAGACCTATTTATTTGGTTTCAGAAAGTATGAGCAAGGCAGGAACGCTCGAGAAATTCCATTATTTGACCCGCTAGTCACTGCGGAAGAATCCAAAATAGCTGCGTTAACGACTCGTAAAGAGCGGCGTTATGAGTTGCTTCCTACAACCGAAGCCCACCTCGCCAAGCTTGCCCCAAAACCCAAAACTCCCCCGACGACATCACAAGTTCCTGTGAAACCATCGTCGGAGCAAACCCTGCCCACCTTCGAGGTTGATCCCGAGTTGGAGGTGACATTATTCGCCGAGAACCCTGATTTGGCAAAACCAATTCAGATGAACTTCGATCCTCAAGGGCGTCTGTGGGTCGCTAGTTCTTCGGTGTATCCCCAAATCCAACCCGGCCAACAAGCGAACGATAAAATCCTGATTCTGGAGGATACCGATCATGACGGTAAGGTGGATAAATCGACGGTTTTCGCCGAAGGACTTTTAATTCCGACCGGCGTAGAACCTGGCGATGGCGGTGCTTACGTCGCTAACAGCACGGAGTTGCTTCACTTCAAGGACACCGATGGAGATGGCCGCGCGGATGTAAAGCGGGTGATGCTTTCGGGTTTCGGCACGGAGGATACTCACCACATCCTGCACACGTTGCGATGGGGTCATGACGGCCAGCTTTATTTGAACCAGTCGATTTATATCCATAGCCACGTTGAAACGCCTCACGGTGTGGTGCGGTTGAACAGTGGTGGAATTTGGAACTTTAGACCCTCAACGATGGAACTCGGAATCCACGCAAAAGGTTGGGTCAATAGCTGGGGCCATCATTTCGATCAGTTCGGGCAATCCTTCGTGACGGACGGCGCGGGCGGAGAAGGCATCAACTGGGCCATCCCACAAGCGATGTATGTGACGTATGCTGGCGGCAGGCGGATTCTGGGCAGCGTGAGCCCCGGCAGTTATCCAAAGTTTTGTGGGGTTGAGATCGTGGAGAGTTCGCATTTTCCAGAGTCCTGGATGGGCTCAATCGTGACGTGCGATTTTCGTGCTCATCGAGTCGTGCGGTTCGGGATTAACGAATTGGAATCCGGTTATGCGACGAAGGCACTTCCTGACGTGATGCGTACCTCGGATGTGACCTTTCGTCCGATTGACGTGAAACTGGGACCCGATGGAGCCTTGTATATCGCCGATTGGTCGAACCCGATTATTCAACACGGAGAAGTTGATTTTCGTGATCCTCGGCGTGATCACGAGCACGGTCGAATTTGGCGGGTGGCTGCGAAAGGAAAAAAAACCTTACCGCAAAAGGATTACACCAAACTTTCCAACAGAGCGTTGCTTGAAGAATTACTTTCTCCGAACAATTACAACCGTCAACGAGCGAGACGCGTGCTCACTGAAAAGGGAGCCAAGATCAAAACGGATCTTGCGGCTTGGGCGCAAGATCAACGCTCCGACCAAGGGCGTCTCGAGGCGTTGTGGATCTACCAGTCGCTGGATATTGTGAACGCAGATTTGTTGAAATCCGTGCTCCACGCCCAGGACGGACGAGTTCGCGCTGCGGGGACTCGCGTGTTAAGTTTCTGGCGTGATCGAATTCCTTCGCCGTTGGATCTGATGGCCGAACGAGCCGCAGATGATCACCCACGCGTCCGGATGGAAGCCATGCGTGCGCTCAGCAAAATTCCTTCCGTGCGCTCCGCGGAATTGGTGCTGAGCACGCTTGAGAAACCTCAGGACAAATATCTGGATTACACCACTTGGCTCAGCGTGAACGATTTAGTGGAACCGTGGTTAGCGGGGATTAAATCTGGGGAATGGAAAATCGAGGGACACGAGAAGCAACTTGTCTTTGGTTTAAAAGCCATCCAACCGCAACAAGCTTCTTCCGTCCTCGCCAACGTGTTACCGAAGGGAAATTTCCCGAAGGACGGCAGTGGCCCTTGGTTTGACCTCCTTGCGCAAGCCGGAACGGGCCCCGAGCTTCAACGGTTATTCGAGCAGGTTTTAAATGATGGTTTTGAAGATGCCGCAGCCTCGAAGGCGTTGAATGCGTTGAACGAAGCGGGACGAAATCGCAGTGCTAAACCTGCGGGTGATTTGGGTCGATTGGCGAAGCTTTTGAATTCACCAAAAGCCTCAGTGCAAGAGTTGGCGATTCGTTTGGCGGGTGCGTGGAAACTGGCGAACCTCTCACAATCCCTCCTGCAGTTAGCGGTCAACACCGGCCTCAAATCCGAGACCCGTCAACTCGCGCTGCAAAGTATCCGTGAGACTGGAGGTGCTGAAGCGGTTCAAGGTCTGACGAAGCTAGCTGCTGTCGGCAACGACACGGCGATCCGTACCGCTGCAATTCTCTCGCTCACAAGCCTCGATCTTGGCAAGGCGATTGCGCCAGCGATTGAGACTCTCGGAGAAATCAAGAACGAGGGTGAGGCACTCGCCTTTTGGCGTGCACTCTTGGCCACCAAGGGTTCCGCACCCGCATTTGCCCAAGCACTTCCCAAGAGCGGATTCCCTTCGCTCGCCGCAAAAACCGGCTTAAGGGTTGCCCGTGAAGGCGGTCGTAACGAACCGAACCTCATTCTGGCTCTCGCCCGAAATCTTGATGCCGAAGGAGAGACCCAGAACCTGACTGCTGCAGAATTGAAAGTGTTAGTGGCGAACATCACTCAGAACGGTGATCCAGCGCGGGGAGAACTGATTTATCGAAGGCCAGAATTAGGCTGCGTCAGTTGCCATGCGATTGGGGGCGTCGGAGGAAAAGTTGGGCCGGACATGACCTCGATCGGAGCCAGCGCACCGATTGATTATCTGATCGAATCGATCCAATTTCCTAACCGCAAAGTGAAGGAGGGTTATCATTCGATCCAGGTCGACACGAAGGATAATCAACAGCTCTCCGGAATTCTCGTAAGAGAAACTCAAGAGCAACTGACCTTGCGTGATGCATCCAATCAAGAAATTAACATTGCTGTCGGTAACATCGCCAAACGAAGCATTGGCGGCTCGCTGATGCCTTCGGGCTTGATCGATGGATTGAGTCAGGCGGAACAGGTGGATATTTTTCGCTTCCTTTCTGAGCTTGGTAAGCCGGGGCCATTCGATGGTTCCAAAGGTTCGGTCGCACGGGTGTGGAAGCTTCTGGCTCAAACCATCGACATCGCTCAGTTCGGTGATGAGAAAGTGGCGCAGCAAACGATGACCGAAAAGGGCTGGATCAGCACCGCCACCTTGGTCGATGGTCGACTTCTCAAAAGCGAGTTCCTTGCAGCCTTACGGCCCAGCGCATCCCGAAATCCAGGAGCTATCTTCGTGGGCACGCAACTCCAAGTGCCGAAGGATGGAATCATTCATCTCAAGCTGGAAAATCTCGGACAATCCCCTGTTTGGATCGACGGAATCTCGGCGAAAGGAAGTCCTGAATTGCAAATAAACCTGAAAGCAGGGACCCATAAAATCATTGTAAAACTACCGGTGCAATCTCTACCTGAATACTTCAGAATGACCACATTGGACGGGACATTTTTAACTCAGTAGGTCAGGCCATTCCACGTTGAACGACTCATGAAGATTAAGCTACTTAATTGGGGTTTACTCCTGTTCCTCTGTTTGGGGACGGGGTGTACGTCCTTTCATCACGAATGGCGAAAAGCCAGCCGCAGCCCCGCGCCTACCGACTCCTACCTTGGCAGATGGGAGGGAGAGTGGTTAAGTGCCAAAAACGGCCATCACGGCAAACTACGTTGCCTGCTAGGAGAGGACTCATCGAGCACACAGTTTCGTGCTCATTTTCGCGCAACCTATGCGAGCGTGTTGCACTTCAGTTATGCGGCGGCTCTCACGGGTGCGGTCACCAATGGCGTGGTGCAATTCACGGGCGAGTCTGATTTGGGAAAGTTGGGTGGAGGGGTTTACAAGTATTCAGGCTCTGCGAATGCGACTCACTTTTCTTGCACTTACGAATCAAAATACGACCACGGCACATTCCAGATGAGCCGGTCGAAATAAGCCGTGGGAATCACTCCACAGCAATTTGAAAAAATGAAGGTGCGATTGAGCGGCACGCGCCGTTCGGCACCCGCATCTGTCACGATGGGATCCGACGACTCGCCTCCCTTTAAGCACAGCTTGATTCTGGGAATTGATCCCTCGTTACGAGGCACTGGGTTTGGTGTAATCCGGCTTGAGAAACCGCATCCCGTAGCCTTGGCTCATGGGACGATCACTTGCCCGCCCTCGTGGTTGCTCTCGCGTTGTCTCCTCAAAATTGCGACCGAACTTCGTGCCGTCATCCTCCAATATCAACCGACGGCTTGTGCGGTTGAAGGCCTTTTTTTCGCGCAGAATCTCCAAACCGCACTTATCATGGGGGAAGCTCGCGGTGCCAGTCTGGTTGCCGCAGCCGAGGGTGGGTTGGAGATTTTTGAAATTTCTCCACGTAAAATGAAATTGGCGATTGTCGGCTATGGAGGAGCACAGAAATCGGCCGTTGGCCAAATGGTGAAGCGAATGTTACAGCTCGTGGATCTACCGGAACCGGATGCGGCGGATGCCCTCGGTCTCGCCCTCACGCTGGCACAGGAAACAGGGCGACACTCGCTGGCAGCACCCAAACAACTTTAACAACTGTGATCACATTTTTACACGGAACACTCGTGGATATTCTCCCCACGCAAGTGACGATCGAAGTTCATGGCGTGGGCTATAACGTTTTGATTCCGCTTTCGTCCTACGATCGCTTGCCTGGGCTGGGTCAAGAGGTGAAGATTCTCACCCATGTCGCGATCAGGGAGGATGCTCATGTCTTGTATGGCTTCATGTCAGCACAAGAGCGTGAACTATTTCGCCTTCTAATTAATACCGTGAGCGGCATTGGCCCGAAGATTGCCTTAAATATTTTGAGTGGAATGAATGGTACTGCCTTTCGGGGGGCAGTGGTCAACGGTGACCACAAAGCACTGTCCCAAATCAGTGGGGTAGGAAAAAAAACCGCTGAACGAATCGTCGTTGAATTGCGCGATAAATTTGGAGCCTCGGCGGGTTGGGAAGCCAGCAGTGCCCAACGCGCTTTGTCGCCTAGTGACCAGAAAATCAACGACGCCGTTCTGGGCCTGATGGCACTTGGGTTCAAGCAAGTTGAGGCGCATGATACTGTCCGATCTGCAGCGGAAAAACTAGGCCCCGACGCTTCGTTGGAGGACATTGTGCGAGCCAGCCTCAAGAAGGGTTAAAAAGCGTGTCAGACTCTGAAACATCACCACACCGACAGGCTGTGTCGGGGGTTGTCATCCCGAATAAACCGACCTGGCTGGGGCGCATGGGCGCACTCTTGCTGCACAGTGTTACACGCCTCCTCACCACGACTTGGCGCGTCCGCTGGCATGATCCCCACCATCTTTTCCGAGATGGAAAAGCACCGCCAATGATCCTGTGCCTATGGCACAATCGGTTAGCCTTATCCCTCAAGATTTCCAGCTTCCTTCGAGCACGAACCTCAGCTCAAGGTGTGGCCGCCATGATCAGTGCCAGCAAGGACGGCGGGTTGTTGGCGGAAACTTTAAGTTACTGTGGGATTACTGGCATCCGAGGATCCACCAGCCGTAGAGGGCGCCAAGCCTTGCTAGAACTCGCCCGTATGGCAGAACGGGGCTACACCCTTGCCATCACCCCCGATGGTCCCCGTGGCCCTACCTATCAGGTTCAAGAGGGCATCATCGCTCTCGCGCAAATTACAGGACTCTCCATCCTGCCGATCCATATTAATATCGGCACAAAATCCGCCATGCCGAACTGGGATAAGTTCCAGATCCCTTGGCCATTCTCCCGCGTGGACATCCATTTCGCATCCCTCGTTAGCCTCCCTCGGGAAGCCACCGCAGACGAGCGAGAACGCTGCCGTGCTGAGTTGCAATCGTGTCTTCAGAAATTTGCAGATTGAATCGAGTTGCATTTTTAGCTCGCTGAAATACGGTAACGCCCGTCTGTTATTAGATAATGCGCTGGCTGCAATCCATCCTAAGTCCCCTGTTGATCGCCACGGCTCTTTTGGCCGCCACGATCTTTTCTCCCGTGCTGGCGATGGAGAAAATCATTCGCAAACCCATCGTTGCTGATTACGGCCTAGATGATCCGCAGTTTACTAATTCCATCAATCATTTGCTGCGTGTTCCGTTGATCGGCGGAAACAAAGTCACGGAGCTTGTGAATGGTGATGCGTTTTTTCCTGAAATGTTAGCTGCGCTTCGGGCTGCCCAACGCTCGATCACTTTTGAGAATTTTATCTGGCGATCAGGAAAGATCAGCGATCAATTCATCGAAATCCTCATGCAAAAATCCCGGGCTGGCGTCGTGGTGCTTTGCGTTGTGGATGGAGTGGGTCGGTTAGAACTCAAACCGGCCGATCGCAAACGCCTCAAGGAATCCGGCGTCAAATTCGAGACTTTTAATCAGGTGCGCTGGTTTAAACCTTGGAATTGGAACCATCGGACGCATCGCAAGCTTTTGGTGATCGATGGCAAAGTAGGTTTTATTGGCGGCATGTGTATTGCCGACGAGTGGACGGGCAATGCCACCTTGCGAGATCACTGGCGGGACACTCAGTTCAAGGTGGAGGGCCCCGTGGTGGGGCAGTTGCAAGGTGTGTTCACCGACAATTGGACTCGCACGAAATCCGCAGTCCTACACGGCAGTAACTATTTTACCACCTTGCCTCCTCAAGGGGATGTCTTAGCACAATATTTTCAGAGCGGCCCGTATGATGGGGCAGAAAACGCTCGAATGCTTTACCTCTATTCAATCGCCGTCGCTCGAAAATCGATTCGCATTGCGCACTCTTATTTTATTCCCGATGACCTTGCGATCGGCATGCTTTTGGACGCTCGCAAGAGAGGAGTGAGGATCGAGGTTATTGGACCCGGGGTCATTGACCACAACATCGTCCGGAGGGCCGCTCGTTCCCGTTGGCGCAAGCTCCTCGAGGCGGGTGTCGAGTTCTATGAGTACCAGCCTTGCAAATACCATAACAAGATCATGATTGTGGATGATCAATGGGTCACTTGCGGATCGATCAATTTTGATGATCGTTCATTCCGAATCAACGATGAGTCCAACCTGAACGTGTTGGATGCAGCGTTTGCGAAACGTCAAATTCAATTGTTCGAGGCTGACAAGGAAAAATCAGATCCGATCACGCTCGAGGAATACAACGGTCGCCCCTGCCATATCAAACTGGTAGAGGCTTGTTGCGGACTCTTGAAGAGCCAGCTTTAAGTTCTGACTAAAGCTGTTCGGGTTGAGTCATCAACGCCGCGATTCGGGCTAGCAACCGCCCTGCCCCGCCTCCATCCAGCACTCGGTGATCGAAACTTAAGGTCAGATTGGCTTCCATCACCGGCACGAACTTTCCTTGATCCGCGTTCCAATGCGGCACCAACCGGCCCGCGCCCATCCCCAACACCAAGGTCTGCTCGGGCAGAGGAATCGGCGTCGCCCATGTCAGGCCGAACGTTCCAAAGTTGGTGACTGTCGCGATTGATCCGCCCGTTGCGTCCTTTGGCAGTTTTCGTTGCCGTGCCAGATGCACCAATTCGTTGTAGCGCACTACTAAATCCTTGAGCGAACGGTGGTTGACATCTCGCAACACCGGAACAAGCACCCCATCCTCCACCTCCACTGCAAATCCGAGGTCGATCGCGGCCGGATGCACCAACTTTTGGCCCACGAGCCGTCCGGCAGGCGCGCTGTTTTCGCCGAGAGCAATCGCCAACGCTCTCAACAGATAGAGCGCGGGGCCGGGCTTGGGTTCCATGGCCTTGCGATGAGCCAGCAACGCATCCAGAGGCACAGGGAGTGCCACCGTGGCCAGAGGTCGTGTCCAGCTTCGGCGCATCGCATCCGCCACCGCCACACGCATGGTCGAAGCCTGGGTCATCTGGTGTTTCTCCAGATTCAACAAGAATAATTCGAGATCTTGGATCGTCACTCGACCTGCCGCGCCACTACCGGCGATCCCCGCAAGATCCGCCGCGTGCAACCCGAGTTCTGCCATG
>WBXJ01000027.1 GCA_008933045.1 Verrucomicrobiota bacterium | reverse complement strand
TTCCTTCGGCTGGTGCGGTGAATGATTTTGAGACAGGATTTTTAGTATTTTTTGTTCTCGGTGCCTGTATTCGGCAGTTTTTTTCTAAGACCAACACCGCCGGATTTGTTGCAATCTCCACCACTCTCTTGGGGCTCTTTTATGTTTCGTGGCTCCTGAATTTTATTCAAAAGATCAATTTTTTCCCGCTCATCGACGGGCCTTTTTATGTGCTCTATTTCATTCTCGTCACGAAATGTAGTGATTTGGGGGCTTATGTTGTTGGATCCCTCGTTGGGAAGCACAAAATGATCCCGCGAGTTAGTCCGGGAAAAACTTGGGAAGGGTTTATCGGTGCCATTGTGACTTCCACACTGGTCAGTTTGATCTTCGCTCATTTTGCTCAGCACCGTCTGACGGGTATGACCTTGGTTCATGCCACCGCGCTTGGGTTGATCTTGAGCGTATCCGCAGTGTTGGGGGATTTGATTGAATCGCTGTTCAAACGTGAGGCAGGTGTGAAGGATTCTGGCCGGTTTTTCCCAGGAATTGGTGGAATTCTGGATCTGTTAGACAGTCTGCTGTTTAACGCCCCCCTGATGTATCTGTATTTGCGGTATATCCTGACTTAGCCCACTTCCACATGAAGAAAAAAGTCGTGTTGCTTGGAAGTACTGGTTCGATTGGCACTAGCACAATCAAAGTCGCGGAGGATCTGCCAGAGAGCATCGAATTGATCGGGCTGGCGGCCGGGAGTAACATCAACCTTCTCGCCGAACAGACCCAAAAGCATCGTCCTTCAACGATCGCGATTTACAACCCTGAGTTGGTTCCCCAGTTGCAGGCACTCTTGCCGCTGGGACCTCGAATTGTTTCGGGGGATGAGGGGTTGATCGAACTCGCGACTTTGCCCGAGGCCGACATTGTCCTCATTGCGATTGTTGGCACTGCGGGGCTTCAACCTGCACTAGCAGCCATCCGAGCAGGTAAAGATATCGCGGTCGCTTCGAAGGAGATTTTAGTGATGGCCGGTGAGATTGTCATGAGTGAGGCTCGAAAGTATGGGGTTCGAGTCCTTGCGGTTGACAGTGAACATTCCGCAATCTTTCAATGCCTTGACGGCAAACCGTCGTCATCCGTTCGGTGCTTAAGGTTGACGGCATCTGGCGGCCCGTTTCGTCAGACTCCTCACTCTGAATTCGCAAACATTAGCCTCGAAAGTGCCTTGAAGCATCCGTCCTGGGTGATGGGTCAAAAAATTACTATTGATTCCGCGACTCTCTTCAATAAAGGGTTGGAAATGATCGAGGCTCGTTGGTTGTTCGATATCGAGATGCCTCGCGTGCAAGTGATCGTGCATCCGCAAAGTATCATCCACTCGATGGTTGAGTTCGTGGATGGATCCATCGTCGCGCAGCTTTCGACACCCGACATGTGTCTGCCGATTCAATACGCATTAACTTATCCGCATCGGATGGCGAGTGATCGCGTGCAAACAGATTTTGCCAAGATCGGCACGCTTACGTTCGAGGAACCTGACACAGAAAGGTTTCCAGCCTTGTTGTTAGCACGGGACGCCGGTAATCGCGGAGGCACACTACCAGCAGTTCTGAACGCTGCCAACGAGATCGCAGTGGCCGCGTTTTGTAACCGACAGATAACGTTTCTTCAGATCACCCAAACTGTCGGTGAAGTCATGAGTGATCATCAATTGGTTGAACAGCCAACGCTCGACCAAATCCTGCTTGCAGACCGGTGGGCTCGGACGGCGGCGCGGAAGTATATTGCCAGTCAAACGCCTCGACACTGATAAATCAGGGGCGACTCGATATTTCCAACATTCGGTCGATCGGTAGACGAGCCCGTTGAATTATGTCCGGAGCCAGTTCGATTTGTGGTGAAAGTCGTGCCATGCAGTCGTGAACTTTTTCGAGTGTGTTCATCTTCATGAACCGGCATTCGTTGCATCGGCAGTTTTCGGTGGGTGCGGGAATAAACGTTTTTCCAGGGCACTCTTTTTGGAGCCGATGTAACATTCCAGCTTCTGTCGCAATCACAAATTCGCGTGCTGGACTTCGTTGGCAGTAACTCACCATTCGCTCCGTCGAACAGACTTCATCCGCCAACATCCGTACGGCCTTGGTGCATTCCGGATGCGCTACAATCGGAGCGTTGGGATACTCTCGCCGAATTCGGCTAATCGCCTGATGGGTCCATTCGACATGGACGTAACAATCGCCCCGCCATAAACGCATGGGCCTTCCCGTTTGCTCGATGACCCACGCCCCTAAATTTTCATCAGGGACAAATAACAAGTCCTTTTCGATAGGTGCTGCATTGACGATTTTGACCGCATTACCGCTGGTTACAATTACATCCGACAACGCTTTGACTTCTGCACTGCAATTGATGTAGGCGATCGTCCAAAAATTTGGATTTGTAGCCTGCAACTCCGCAAGCTTCGAGGCAGGACAACTCTCCTCCAACGAACACCCTGCGTCCTTATCTGGCAAAATTACGACCTTATTGGGGTTGAGAATTTTGGCCGTCTCAGCCATAAAATGTACCCCGCAAAACACGATCACATCAGCAGATGTCTTAGCTGCCTGCTGAGCTAAGCCCAAGGAATCGCCTACAAAATCGGCAACATCTTGGATTTCTCCGACTTGATAATTATGAGCGAGAATCACGGCATTCAACTTCTTTTTCAGAACCAAAATATCGCGCGACAACCCACTCAACCGCTCGGGGGTAATTCCGGGTCGCACATCAACCCCGCTTCGGCCACGTGGCGTGTTCTCAGTGACATCAATCATAAATCAACCCTAGTATCGCAGCCTGAGCGAGTCAATCGTGAGGGTTCAATTAACCTTGACCATCTTTGGGGTGAACTTAAGTTACTGAAAACTCTTAGTATATGAAACTGATCAAGACTTTGCCTTTTTTTCTCGCGATTATTGGAATGACTCACATGGGTTTGGCCGAGGGTAATGATGCCGATTGTCCCGACTGCGTTGCTCCAGTGAAGAAGGCGAAAGCAGCTAAAGCTGTTCCGCATGTTTATCCTACTTTTGGGAGCATCGAGTGTCTTGATCCTGCTTTTACTAAACTGATTCCAGCCACGGCTAAAATTGAAAAACTTGCTGAGGGTTTTAAGTGGTCTGAGGGACCTGTTTGGAACAAGAAAAATGGGGTTCTTTATTTCTCTGATGTTCCGAACAATGTCGTGTTTCAGTGGAAAGAGGGCGTGGGCACCCGTGAGTTTTTGATGCCTTCAGGTTACACGGGGGCGGCGGCTCGAGGTGGTGAACCGGGTTCGAATGGCCTGACTTTAGACCGCAACGGGAACTTGGTGCTGTGCCAGCATGGAGACCGGCAAGTGACCCGTTTGAATGCAAACGGACAATGGACTACCTTGGCGCGTTATTGGCAATTTAGCCGATTCAACAGTCCTAACGATTTGGTCTATAAGTCCAACGGAGATCTTTATTTCACGGATCCTCCTTACGGACTGGTGGGGAACGTCAACGATCCAGCCAAGGAGATAAATTTTAGCGGAGTGTATCGATTGGGGAAAAAAGGCGAGGTGACTTTATTAACCAGCGAACTTTCCTTTCCAAACGGCATCGCGTTTTCGCCAGATGAAAAAACTCTTTATGTTGCGGTGTCAGATTCCAAGGATCCCGTCATCATGGCTTATCCGGTGAAGGCAGACGGAAAACTTGCGAAGGGCAAAATTTTCTTCGATGCCGCTCCGTTAGCCAAAATGGGACTGTCGGGGTCACCTGACGGACTCAAGGTGGATAAGCTCGGAAATCTTTTCGCGACGGGACCCGGGGGTGTTTTGGTGATTTCAACGCAGGGAAAACACCTCGGAACAATCAACACGGGTCAACCGACGGCTAACTGCGGGTGGGGAGACGACGGTTCGACTCTTTACATAACGGCTAATCACATTCTTTGCCGCGTCAAAACGACGACGCGTGGTCAAGGTTTCTGATCTAAAACACACTTGCCGTGCGAATTACTTGCTTGTGCCTGATGGTTCTCTGTCTCGTGTGTGGCACGAGGGGGGAGGATTGGCCACAGTTTTTTGGACCGACGTTGGATCGAACCTCTCGTGAGACGGGGTTGTTGAAATCATTTGGTACCAATGGCCCCCCGTTGGTTTGGGAAAAGGAGGTAGGAACGGGCTACAGTGCTCCTTCGGTCCGTGGAGAGCGCTTGGTGCTCCATCATCGGCTCAAGGGCGAAGAAATTGTGGAATGCTACTCCACAAAAAACGCTCAAACCTTCTGGCGTCACTCGACTCCTTCGACCTATGTCGATCCCTATGGGTATAATAATGGCCCTCGTGCTACACCCCTCCTGACCGATTCTCGGTGTTACACTTTTGGCACTCAAGGGCGGTTGCTCTGTTTGAATCTCACCAATGGAACGGTTATCTGGGAGCGTGAAACCGCTAAGGATTGGAAAGTACCGGAGGCTTTTTTTGGTGTCGGTAGTTCTCCGATTCTCGAGGGTGATACGTTGATTGTCATGGTGGGTGGGCAACCCAATTCCGGAGTGGTCGGATTTGATGCGGCAACTGGTCGAACGAAATGGGAAAGTGTGGGCGAGAAGAATTGGCAAGGTCAACCGATGGTCGGATGGACTGGGGAGCGCAAGGTTGAATGGCAGGATTGGGAGAAACAGGCCAGCTATTCAACTCCCGTTGCCGCCACCGTTCATGGTGTGCGTCAGATTTTTTGTCTGATGCGACAGGGATTAGTTTCGCTCAATCCAACCAACGGCGCGGTGAACTTCAGCTTCTGGTTTCGTTCTCGTGCGAACGATTCAGTCAATGCAATGAACCCTGTGGTTCTGGGTGATTCTGTGCTGATTTCGGGAGCGTATTACAAAGTGGGATCCGTGTTGCTCAAAGTGAAACCGGATAACCAAGGTGTTGATGAAGTTTGGCGTGGACTGGGTTTGGAGCTTCACTGGGATACACCAGTGCTTCGCGACGGTTACCTTTATGCTTTTAGCGGACGCAATGAACCCGACGCCATTTTTCGGTGCGTTGAGTTTAAAACGGGAAAAGTGATGTGGGAACGTGACGAACGCTGGGCGGGACATACTTCACCGGCACCGACGTTCGGACGCGGTTCGGCCATCTTCGCCGACAACCAACTCATCGCGCTTGGTGAAGCAGGGTTCCTTGGGCTTTTTGACGTGAATCACGAAAAAATCGTCGAACGAAGTCGCGCTCAGATCCCACGATTAAAACACCCCTGTTGGGCGTCTCCGATTCTCGCCGACAAGCGACTGTATTTGAGGTCTGAGTCGTGGTTGCTCTGCCTTGATATGGCAAAGAAGTAGTGTTCGTTCTACGGTTCAGGAATGGATGGCTTTGAGTCGCGTGAGTAATCCACTATAGCGTCGTCCTGATTGCTGGGTTCTGACGGCGATCGAGAGAGCTTTAGGTTGCCCTATCAGTACAACCAAACGGCGTCCACGCGTGACGCCTGTGTAAATCAGATTTCGTTGTAGCAGCAGGTATTGCTGCGTTGCCACGGGGATGACCACGACTGGAAACTCCGAACCTTGCGCCTTATGCACTGTGATGGCGTAAGCGAGGTTGATTTCATCGAGTTCTCCAAAATCATAAACAATCTCCCGATTTTCAAAATGAATTCGTATTTCCCGTTCGCTCGGGTCGATGGAGAGGATAATCCCGATGTCTCCGTTGAAGACTTCCTTGTCGTAGTTATTGACGGTCTGGATGACTTTGTCACCCGACCTAAACTGCCACCCAAATCGTTGCACCATTTCTTCCCCCGATCTGACGGGGTTTAATCTTTCCTGAAGAGCTAGATTCAGTTCGCGGACACCTAATGAACCTCGGTTCATCGGGGTTAAGACTTGAATGTCACGAATGGGATCAACTTGGAACTTTCCAGGAATTCGAGTTTGCACCATCGCAAGGAGCGTTTCTGTGATCTCTTCAGGGGTCTCTCGCTCAATGAAATAGAAATCCGATTCTTGATTTCGCTCGCTCATTTCTGGCATGGCACCTTGGTTGATCCGATGAGCGTTGGTAATGATGCGACTGGCTGCGGCTTGTCGGAAAACCTCTGTCAATCGAACCACTGGAATTCGTTCGCTCGCGATAATATCTGCTAAAACGCTTCCCGGACCGACGGAAGGAAGTTGGTCCACATCACCAACAAGAATCAATGCCGCCTTCGGTGGGTGTGCCCGCAGCAGGGAATGCATCAATGGCACATCAACCATGGAGGTTTCGTCCACCACCACGAGATCGGCGTCGAGAGGTCGATTCTCGTTGCGGGTGAATCGCCCTTGCTTCGAGTCAAACTCGAGCAAGCGATGAATCGTTTGAGCAGGAAGGCCAGTGCTCTGAGCAAGTCGCTTAGCAGCTCGCCCCGTGGGAGCACATAGCAGCGGGCGTAGTTTCTTAGCGGTTAAGATCTGAAGGAGTGAATGCAGGAGGGTCGTTTTGCCCACGCCCGGGCCTCCTGTGATCACCAACGCCGAGCTGATGAGTGCTTGAGTCAATGCCGCTCGTTGACTAGGGGCAAGTTCACGTCCGCTGCGTTTTTCGCACCAGTCGATGGCCGTTGGCGCGTTGATGCTCGGGTAGTTCGGACGCGTGCAAAGGAGTCCGGTTAGAAGGGTCGCAATTCCTTCCTCAGCCTTCTTCAAATTTGGAAGGAAGATGAGATGTTCGTCCCCTATCAACTCCTCCACCAGAAAGCGTTTCTCCAACATCTGTCGCAGAGCCTCGGCGACTAGAGCTTCATTCACCTTCAGCAAGGTCGTTGCCTGTTCGATGAGAATCGAACGGGGTAGGGCACAATGGCCGTCTGAGAGGGCCTCCGCCAAGACGTGTTCTAGCGCGGCTGTTGCACGCAGAATTGATTCACGAGAGATTCCAAGTTTTAATCCAATCTGGTCGGCAGTAAGAAAGCCGATCCCTGGAATATCGTGCGCGAGGACGTAGGGGTTTTCTCTTACCCGATCAATCGCTGATTCGCCATAAGTTTTGTAAATGCGAACAGCTCGGGCCGTTCCAACTCCGTTGGAGTGCAGAAAAACCATAATCTGCCGAATGAATTTTTGTTCACCCCACGCTGCTTTTATCTTTTTTCTGCGCCCCGGCCCGATTCCATCGACCTCTTGGAGTCGCGCTGATTCATGATCGATAATATCGAAAATTTTCTCGCCAAATTTTTTAACGAGTTTCGAAGCGTAAACCGGCCCGATGCCCTTGATCATTCCGCTCCCAAGATATTTTTCGATACCTTCCTGAGAGGTCGGCGGGACACTTTGCAACAGCTCCGCTTTGAATTGTAATCCGTGCTCACGATCCCTAATCCAGCGACCTTCGGCGGTAACCCACTCCCCCGGATTTGCAGCCGCAACGTTTCCAATTACGGTGACCAACTCTTGTTGGCCCTTCGTTTTGACACGAAGCACCGTAAAACCGGTTTCATCACTGTAAAACGTGACACGTTCGATCAGTCCGGAGATTGTCTCAACAGGGACTGAGCTTAAAGTGGTCACGGTGCTAGTGGCTCAAACCACGGTCACTTTCGGGTAATGGCAGGCCCTTGGTCTCAGGTAGGAAGGGGAGGAATAGAATACCCAAGAGGAACACACTACACATGGTTAGGCCGGCATAACGCATAGGTTCGGGGTAATCTTTGAAAAACACCCCGGTCAACTGACCCAAGAACAAGGGACCTAAAGCGGCGACAAATCGTCCAACATTGTAACAGAAGGAGACCCCCGTGCTTCGTAAGTGGGTCGGGAATAATTCTGGAAAATAAACGGCGTAACCCCCAAATAATGAGAGGATGCAAAAGCCCATGATCGGCATCATCCAAAAGATGTCCGAGAACGAGCGCATATACCAGAACACCATCGCGGTGCTTAGAAACGCACAAACAAAGCCCAATGCAAACGTGGGGCGGCGGCCAATACGTTGGCTGAGAGCACTAAATCCATAGATACCGAAAAAAGCACCGAAATTGAGCATGATTGAAGTAATCCCCGCCCAAATGTTGAGTTTTCCGCTCAATTCCACACCTGTTAGACCCTGAGCCTCGAAAGTTTTTCCTAGAACACTGCGGCTGAGATCGATGCTGTAAAAACCGATACCCCAAAGCCCGATCACCCCCACGCACGCCAACCCGACACCGAACAAGGCGCGTTTTCTCCAAACTGGACTTCGGAATAATTCTGAATACGAACCCAGTTGGTTTTTACCTCCGGTTTGGTTCGCGATCTTTGCGGCTTGCCAACGTTCCGGTTCTTTTAACCGACGGCGGATGAACAAGGCGAGGAGTGCGGGGATGGCCCCGATCAGAAACATTAAGCGCCAGGCTTTGAAATTGCTGAGCAAGCCCGACTGTTCGAGTTGTCCCAACCCGATGCTAGTTAAAGCCGCTGTGATGTTGCCCACCGTCGAGAGGGCCTGAAGTAACCCGATGGCCTGTGCGCGAGATCGATCGGGCATAACTTCCGCCACGAGGGCAACTCCCACCGCAAACTCGCCGCCCACGCCCAGACCCGTGATAAAACGGTAGAAAGCAAAATCCCAAAAATTGTTAGAAAGCGCGCTCAAGCCTGTGCAAATAGAGTAGATCAGAATGGTCCACATCATCGTCTTTGCTCTACCAATGCGATCGCCTAGGACGCCAAACGCAATACCGCCTGTGGCCCAGCCAAGCAGGAAGATCGAGGTGGCATACCCTCCGTATTTTGCTACTTCAGCGGGGGTGGGTGGCAACCCGCCGGCTACCGTGAGCAATTCTTTCATCGCTGGAACACGGGCGAGGTTGAAGAGTTGCTGATCCATCGTGTCGAAAAGCCAACCGAGCGCGGCTACGATTAAGACAAACCAATGGTAACGGGTGAGACCTGCCCACCAAGGCGTTCGTGAATCCTGAATGTTTGTCATGATAAAAGAGTAAGCGGTTTCAGGCAGTTACTCGAGTGAGATGAAACTGTCTCGCGACCAGAGCCGGTAATACCGCGAGGCCAGTTTCCGTTCGACTTAGAATAATGCTGGGCGACATCCCGTGATTCAGCACATGCCACTTGCCTTGGGCAAGCATGAAAGTGCAGTAATTCTCTTTTTTAATCTTGCCACGTTCAGTCCCCTGTCCATTGTTTAGTTATGCGCATTCAGTTTCACGGGGCCGTCCGTACGACCACTGGCTCGATGTATCTGCTCGAGGTGAATCAGCAGAAAATCTTGTTAGAGTGCGGTTTATACCAAGGGCGTCGAGAGGAGTCGCGGGAACGCAACTGTTGTTTCCCTTTTAAGCCTGAAGATATTGACGTCGTCATCCTCAGTCATGCGCATATTGATCACTGCGGAAATTTACCAAACCTTTGCAAGCAAGGGTTTCTTGGAAATATCTTTTGCACCTTTGCGACCCGCGATCTAGCAAGCATTATGCTGGAGGATTCGGCTCGAATTCAGATGGCTGATGTCGAATACGTCTCCAAGCGGCGCGCTAAGAATGGGCTGCCACCGGTCGAGCCTCTTTACACCCCCGAAGATGCGGAACGTGCGTTGCGCCAGTTTGTCGCGGTAGGATACGATCGTCCGATTATCGTCGCGAAAGGAGTCAAAGTGACTTTTCGTGACGCTGGCCATATTCTCGGTTCTGCGCAAGTGATTTTGGATATTACGGAGGGCGATCGATCGTTTCGCTACCTGTTCACCGGAGATGTGGGACGAGGAGGTGACTTGCTTCTCCGAGATCCTGATTCTGTTGAAAATGTGGATTTTCTTCAGATCGAGAGCACCTACGGAAATCGCCTGCATCAACCTCGTTCTCATTTTAGTGCTGAACTGTTAGGTCGGATTTCAGAAACGTTCAAACAAGGAGGCAAGGTTATCATCCCTTCTTTTGCTGTTGGACGCACTCAACAGGTCGTTTACGCGTTGAACACGATCGTTCGAGATCACCAACTCCATCCGGTTCCGACTTTTGTGGATAGTCCGTTGGCGGTTAATGCGACTGAGGTGCACCGTTTGCATCCAGAATGTTTCAACGAAAAACTTTATGCATTCCTTCGAGAAGTCAGCAATCCGTTCGAAATGGATAACCTGATTTATATCCGAGCGGTCTTGGAATCGAAACGGTTAAACGACCTCGTCGGACCAGCAATCATCATTAGTGCTTCGGGGATGGCGGAGGCAGGACGAATTCTACATCACCTCAAGAACCACATTGGAAATCCGGCGAACTTAATTCTGTTCGTTGGTTATTGCGCTGAGCATACCTTGGGTGCCCAAATCCTTTCAGGCCGACCCTCGGTGAATATTTTTGGAGAACCCTATCAAGTGCGTGCCAAAATTGACTCCATTGATGCGTTGTCAGGTCACGCCGACAAGAACGAACTCCTCACCCATGTGAAACGCTTAAGTGGTGCGATGAAGAAGATTTTTATCGTCCATGGCGAAGAGGATCAGTCATTAGCTTTCGCCGATACCTTGAGGCATTTGAAGCCAGATTCCGACGTTCAAGTCCCGCAGTTACACCAGTCGTTTGAGTTGTAATCGGTGTTATGACCTGAGATCGATATCCTCGGGTTGAACATCGAGGCAATAGTCTTGATCTTCCCAAGTTACCGTAGGTAAAAAATTTAGAAGTTTCGGCATCAGGATTTGTCCCGCATCGACTAAAGAATCCTTAGCTTTTTCGGCTGCTTCGTCCAGTATTTCGTCGTAATTATCAGGCTGATCCTCATCACTCCAATGAGCTATTTCGTTGTTCAGGGCATAAGGTGCGGCCCAGTTGATGATGGTTCTTCGGAGTGGGGCAGGGATGTCCTCTAAAGGAACAGCGGTTCCGCCGCAATGATGGCAGCGCAAGCCTGATTCCAAAATTTCGCTGTTGAATAATACTAATAACGGAGATCGACAACAGGGAGCCTCGGTGTAGGAACTTGGGATGGTCACCAGTCGTTTATGCCAGATCTCTCGCTCATGGCCGACCGAAGCCGCTAGACGATAGGTTGCTACGAGTGGGTGTGATAACCGCCACGCATGGCCTTCCAACTGCCCGAGGGTTTGTGACATCCAACGGGCCAAGGTCAAATCGTCAAAAGTCTTGAAAGCTTGGGAGTATTCTACCCATAACCGGTCCGAAGGGTTCTCGTGCGGTCGCTTCATGGTGCAACGATTCTAAAAAAAGAATCTGAATTCAAACCAGTCCAGACTTTAGGCAGCAGCCGGGGTACGTGCCCCGAGTCCTGGGATGGGTGGAACTGACGCCTTAATAGGCTCGGGCACAGCAGTAACCGCTTGTGCGCCGGAGGGTGGTTCCGGATCCTTCAACGTGGGAGGTGGCGGAGTGAAACGACCAAATTTAACAATTTCTTCAACCTGCGCCCCGTCCAAAGTTTCGTATTCAAGCAGAGATTGCGCGAGCAATGTTAGACGATCTTTTTGGGCTTCGATCAAGCTCTTGGCTCTCGCATATTGTTCGTCGATAATCTTTTTGACCTCGGCATCGATATCCTCCGCGATCTTCTCGCTGTAATCTTTGCCCCGTGTCATTTCGCGCCCTAGGAAAACGTATTCGTTGTTTTCGCCGTATTGGATCATTCCGAGTTTCTCACTCATGCCCCAGTGACAAACCATTGCGCGGGCAGTTTGAGTCGCCTGTTGAATGTCTCCAGAAGCACCCGTTGAAATATCTCCTGAAATAATCTCTTCGGCGATTCGGCCTGCCATGGTCACTGCGATGGTATCCAGCATTTCTTTTTTACGTCGGCTCAGGACGTCCTGCTTCGGCAGAAACATAGTGACTCCTAAAGCTTGACCGCGTGGGATGATGGTCACCTTGTGGAGGGGAAATGAATGTTCCAACAGCACGCTGACCAACGCATGACCTGCTTCGTGCCAAGCCGTAAACTTCTTTTCTTCGTCGGTCATCGCGAGACTCCGTCGTTCACGTCCCCAGCGAACTTTGTCACGGGCTTCCTCGAGCTCAACCATTCCGATAGATTTCTTGTTGGTTCGAGCAGCCAGAAGTGCGGCCTCGTTCAAGAGATTCGCTAATTCTGCTCCAGAAAAACCGGGGGTTCCTCGTGCAATCACATCGAGATTAACCGAGGGATCTAACTTCACGTTTTTGGCGTGAACTTTAAGGATGGCTTCACGACCGCGCACGTCTGGCAGATTGACAGTGATCTGTCGGTCGAATCTACCGGGCCGTAGAAGCGCGGGATCCAAAACATCCGGGCGGTTCGTCGCAGCGATAATAATAATACCTTCAGTGGTATCAAAACCGTCCATCTCGACGAGGAGCGCGTTGAGAGTCTGTTCGCGCTCGTCATTGCCTCCACCCAAACCATGACCACGGCTGCGCCCGACGGCGTCGATTTCATCAATGAAAATAAGACAAGGCGTCGCCTTGCGGGCCTGCTCGAACATATCTCGAACGCGGCTCGCACCCACGCCGACAAACATTTCCACGAAGTCAGAGCCGCTGATCGTGAAGAAGGAAGCGTCCGCTTCTCCAGCGATTGCCTTAGCTAGAAGGGTTTTGCCCGTCCCCGGCGAACCGATCATTAGAATGCCTTTAGGGATTCGACCTCCAAGTTTCTGAAACTTCTTAGGATCTTTCAGGAATTCTACCAACTCGTATACCTCGTCCTTTGCTTCCTCGACCCCAGCGACGTCCTTGAAAGTGGTCCGATTCTTCTCCTTGCTTAGCATCCGAGCCTTACTCTTTCCGAAGCTGAGTGCTCCTTTGCCCGCCATCTTTATCTGGCGGATAAAAAAGAAATAAACGAGGAACGCCACCACCAAGATCGGTAGCACCGTGAAAAACAAACTCATCACGAACGTGTTAGGTTCGGCCGTGCTGAACACCGGCGAATCGAGCAACCGTTTTTCCAAATCATCGTTTAGCCGTGTTGTCGTTCGGAATGGCATCTCCACCTTGGCACCGCTTGCGTCATTGGTCAGAAACTTGCCAGATATTTCCTGCAGAACCGCCGATTGTGGATTGTAATGGATTGTGCCTGAGACGATCCGGTTGGTATCTAACAGCTCGACCAATTGATGACGGGCAAGGTTCGTATACTTGACCTCCGTATTTTTGCGTAGGACGAAAAGCAAGGGAATGGCCCCCACGATCAGGATCCAGAGCAAATAGGTGCGTGGCTGCGCCTTCGAATCGTTGACCTTCTTATCGTTCTTGTTGGGCTTGTTTTCTTCAGACATCGAAATTTATAATTACCGAGCATCCTACCACGAGAATTTCACAACCGCAACCTTTGGTTCACGTTTTACGGCTTCATTCAGGCTCGGGATTACGAACAACCTTACGCCATTCCCACTCAAGGAACTCGATTGTGTTGAGTGTCACTTTGTAGGGAGAACCTACTCCAACGGATTCAACCCAGACAATCGGACCGTCGCGTTGGGCCACCAAAACCAGCTTCCGACGGGTTGCAAATGGAATTTTGGCATTCACGAAAACATCCTGCAGTTTAGTAGGTTTTTCCATGCCGATTTTATGAAATTTGTCGCCGGGCTGCCAATGGCGTAGGAGTAGGTCGTTCGGCAGTGTCCTCGCGTCGAACCAAGCCGGATGATCTGTAAACTTATCCGGACCTGATGACGAACGACGAATGGTCAGTTGGAAGTCGCCAAAAATTGCTTGAGCGGTTTGGCTTTCGAGGGCGAGCGTTTGGGTCGATTGGTCGTACGGGAGTGCGTTTTCGGAAGGTTCCCTACAAACCAGGTCGCCATCTGCCGTTCGGTGGACAAAAATGTCGGCTGTCACACGGATCGCTACATCGGGATGATGCAGCAAATGTTGGATCAGATCGGTGCTTGGCTTCAATCCGTGCTGGATCAAGGCGTCATGCATCAACTGTCGCTGGAGAGCAGGATGGAGTGTCACAAAATCTGGGTGACGCTCCGTCTGCCAAACCTCGGCCTGATGTTCGAGGAAGCTCTGCTGCTCAGCGAGTAGTTGCATAAACCCGAGCGTGATCTCGGGAACCGGCCGCTTTGAGGCTTCTTGCAGTATAGGGAGCACGCAATGCCGAATTCTGTTGCGCTGATAGCTCAGGTCTTGGTTTGAGGAGTCTTCGCGGCAACTGACGTTTGTTTCTTGTGCAAAAAGGACTAATTCCTGCCGAGAAAAGTGGAGTAGGGGGCGAATAAGGTGAATGGTTTTATCAGCGGGGGATGGGCTGCAGGAACGCATACCGCTCAAGCCAGCTCCCCAAGTTCCACGCAACATCCTAATCCAGAAAAGTTCAGCCTGATCGTTGGCATGATGGGCCAGAACGATCCGATCGGACTGTTGATTTTTGGCGGTCTTCGCCAAAAATTGATGCCGAAGTTCTCGTGCAGCCATTTCAACGGAGAGGCTGTTGGCCTTGGCGAACGATCGCACATCACCAGCCTCGGTAAAAAATGGGAGACCCATTGTTAAGGCTGCCGCTTTGACAAACTCGGCATCGAGATCGCTTTCCGAACCTCTTAATTGGTGGTTGTAATGCGCCACCACCACTCGCCAAGAATACTCTTCCCTTAAGCGTTGTACGAGATGAAGCAGCACCATCGAATCCAAGCCTCCCGATACCGCGAGGACCAGTGTCGATCCTGGCGGCAAAAGATTATCGATGGCGCAAAGAGTTCTAAGTTTGTTGATCAGTTCCGACACTGTGCCCAGTCTAGCTGGAATCCATTGGGAGTAAATCAGGTGATTCGTGCCGCTGGGCCAGACCATTTTAAAATCGATTTGCTTTCGGTTCCCAACCATTGCTCGATGACCCCCGCGTAGAGGGAGCGGAAATCAGTGGTAAATTTCAAATCCCCATTGTGTAGATTGGTGGGCGTTAGGTCGGGCGCAGTTCCAAGTATACCTGGACGCACTTTTGACCCCACCATAAACAAGGGAGCTGCTGCGCCGTGATCCGTTCCGCCGTTGGCGTTTTGTTTTACGCGTCGACCGAATTCGCTAAAAGTCATCAATAGAACCTTGTCTAGGTTTCCTTGTGCTTTGATATCTTCGTTAAACGCCTTAATGGCCGAGCCCAGTTCTCCGAGCAAGCGGTCGTGACTACCGCTTTGGTTGGTATGGGTATCGTAGCCACCTTGCGAGACGTAAAAAACGCGCGTTGGCAAACCTCCTCCGATCAGACGAGCGACCAGTTTAAGTTGATTTGATAACGCGGAAACTGGATAGGAAACTCGATTCAGGGAGTTTTTGTTGAGTGCACGAATGCGGTCGCTACTCACCTGAGCATCGAGCGCGGTCCGCTCAAGGAAATCCAAAGGGTTCTGGTGCGATGCGATTGTCCCAGCGACGGATCCAACACTGCCTCCGGTGTTCATCTCACCCCCGTTATCCAAGATATCAGGCCGATTCAAGTGTCGGTAAAAGGATTCGCCGCTAGCCATATTGCCTTGGGCTGGATCTGTATCTGCGAAGCGATAAGTTTCAGGTTGCTCAAGGCTGACTCCGAGCGGTTTCGGGCCAGCAAATGATTGGGGAGACTGACGCCCAACGCTGACTCCGACAGTCGGTTCTGCTCCCGCACAAGCATGGTCAAAATATCGACCGAGCCAACCGTATTTTTCGTTGATCTCGGATGCGCTGGCTGTTTGCCAGATTTCGGTTGATCGGAAGTGTGAACGATTCGGGTTGGGGTATCCTACACCTTGCCAGACTGCCAATTGGCCCGAGGCATGCAGATCTCGCAACCCGCCCAAAGCTGGATGCAGACCTACTTCATCGTTGAGTTTCAGGACGGTCCGAGCTGGAACGCCGAGATTTGGCCGTGCCTTGTAATAGTCATCGTTACTGAATGGAACGAGAGTATTAAGTCCGTCGTTGCCGCCCGCCAACTGCACGACGACTAAAATGTTACGATCCGTTTCTCCGGTTGAGGGACCAGCACGCAGTGTGGTAATCGTGCGTGATAAAAACGCGGGAATCGTCCAACTGAGGGATCCGGCGAGCAACGAACCTTGTAAAAACTCACGACGGGTTTTCAGGGTAGGGGGATTGTTCATGGCTGAGTGCTTAAAATAGGTTGATGGCTTCTGAAAAGAATCAGGTTAGGTCAATTGAAAATCCGGAGTCGACATCAGGAGTCGGATGGCGTGGAGAATATCCGTCGTGTCGAGGGGTGTTCGGCTGGCGAGATACTCACGAACATTAGCCCGTTGTTTTTCTCGTAAAGGTGCTTGAAATAATCGAGTTTCAAGGGTGCGAAGCAAGTGTTCAGGATCAACCCAATCCTCCTCCTCCAGCCACGCATCGAGACGGACTGCGCCAGCGAGCGGAAGTCTGCGAGGTTGGTTTGGTCCTTTTTTTGCTCGATTTGTGGCATAATTCAAGGGGTTTTCTCCGGAAACCAAATACTCGGCTGAGTTGTAGCGGGTAAGCAGATTATTAGTGGTGATCCACGCAAGACCTCCATCCCAGCCTTTCACGTTAGGTGGGGCAAACAGTTCCTGTCCCATCAATCGAAGTAGGTTATTGGTCGCCTCAGCGGGAGGTAGTTCTCGTTGTAAAATGCGGGCGGAATTCACTAACCAAAAGACGGGACTTTTGACCTGCTGCCGCATGACGGTTGGCGAATAAAATTCCTCCGAACGAAACACCGTCATCAACCATGGCCGAATTTCTTGGCCATGCCGAACGAACTCGGAGGCCAGTGCCTGACTCAATTCTGCGGACGGGGGTTGGCCAGCAAAAAAATTCCACAACTTTTGTGTAATGAATTCGGGAGCATTGGGTTGGGAGACAACGAGCTTTAGTACGTCGTTGCCGGTCCAATATCCACTTTGGCCCAGAATCGTTTTTGTCCCTGCATCGTGCCATCGCGGGCGAACCACAAATCGTTGGTCAGCGCGTTCATAAGCCCATCCTGTGAACGCACGAGCCGCTTCGGTCACGTCTTTTTCCGTATATTGTCCTTCACCCAAGGTGAACAACTCCATGACCTCTCGGGCAAAATTTTCGTTCGGATTTTCTTTTCGACTTTGTCCCTGATCAAGCCAGACCAACATCGCTGGATCCTTGGCAACTTCTGTCAGCAGGGCCAACCATTCTCCTGCGCCTTGTCGGCGAAACAGGTCGTTCTGTCGCCACATCAGATAGGCATCTTTTACCTTCTGCACGCTGGTGGCAAAATGCCCATGCCAGAATAAGGTCAGTTTTTCCTGCAACGGATGTGAAGTGCTCACCATCCTATTCAGCCACCAATGACGTAACTCCGTCATGTGGTTCCGCTGCATGCGCCGCCTCACTTTTTGCAATTCCTTGCGCTCCTCGAGCGAGGCTTTCCGAAATTCTTGCAATTCTTTGACTCGATCGGAATCAGGTTTTGTCCAAGCAGGTGGAGAAGTCAGGTCTGGATTTTGATCAAATTTGACAAGTTGATCAACCGCTTTTTCCAAGCCCAACGACGCCAGTTGATCAATTTGCTTGGGCGGCCCCCCAAAACCAGCCCGATTTAATAAATGAGCTGCCGAGGCGAATCCCCATTTGGCGGGTGCAAGAGGACTTAACATATCTTGATGAGACGCACCCAGATATCTAAAGGTTACCACGTGTATTGGCGAATTACCGAGGTAGCGAGGGCTTTTATGAGGTTCGTCGGTTCTTGCCTTCCTTCTCTGTTTCCTTTAATTCAACCGCATGTCACGCCGTTTTTTTCCTTGGCTACTGATGATTTGGTCATTGGGAATCGCTTCGGCAGCAATTGGCGATTCTATCGCACTTATCCGAGTTGGAGAACAGTGGAAGTTCATCCCGACCGTCGACGATCTCCAATCAACAGCGACTAATGATACCATTCCTCCGTGGATCAAGAGTTTTGATTACGATACAACCCGTTGGACGACTGGCATCTCAGGTTTTAGCACATCCTCTTACCAGTTCACTGGAGTTCCGATGGTCGGAGGCACGAATGGCACCGTCAGATTCCGTAAGTTTTTTTCAGTCGAGGAACCGGAA
>WBXJ01000026.1 GCA_008933045.1 Verrucomicrobiota bacterium | reverse complement strand
GGATCGATGCCGTTGTGAACAACGCGGACTTTCGCCTTTGGTAGATCAAGCCGACGTCCCATCAGGTCAGCAAAATAGTGTGATGGTGCGACAAATAGATCCACGTCCTTTGCCCGCTGTGCCAAGGTGCTCCAGGTGAGACTCCGATGTGATTCGGGCAGGGCATCAAGGAATGAGTCCTCTCCTTGCAGCATGCAGACGACTGGGATTTTAAGGCGTTGCTTCAGTAACCGAGCTGAACCGACGAGCAGCGCATTGGAAAGAAAGATGACCTCCGGTTTCTCATGCGCTTCCAACCAGTCCACCAATTCCTCCAAATCTTTACACTGGAGCCCTGCCTCGCCTTGCAGCATGGAAAGGCTGATGTCACCGAGATCACTCGCCTTAGTTTTTGCCGCGCGTCCGGCAGCCCATTTGAGTAACGCAGGAGAAGCGAGGAGTTTCCTTAGCCACCCTGGAGCCTTCGAAAACCATGGAAGTTTTTGCTCAAGGAATACATTGATGCCACTAAAAAAAATCGGTGTCCCGAGGCTTTGATCGAGATCCTCCAAAGTCATGGGCAAATACAAAGGCACCATGGTTACCTGATGCCCCAAGCGTCGGAGTTCGCCAACCAGCGCGTTATCTCGGAAACAGTTGCCGCAGTACATTCCTCCGGCTCCGGGCGTGATTTGGACAATGTTCATCGGACTTATCCCATCTCCTTCGTTTGTATCGGTCCGGCTCAGGCGGCCACAGCAGTGGACTCCAATTTTGACTTGGGATGGCCATAGGGGAGAACCTCCGGAACCTCCGCAAATTCGGCCACCGCTGCGAACAGCTTTGAGAAATCTTTATTCACATCACCCGAAAGGCAGTCAACGATATCGTTCGCCAACTCAGGATACTTATCAGTCACCGCTCGAAAGCTGAAGTTTTCATTGTAAAATGCGTACACTAGTTTGCGCATGTTCTCGATGCCTTGACGCAAAAAGGTGCCGTATTCGGCAAAGCGAGCCGCCGAAACATCACCGGCCAGCAATGCCTCATGGACCGCATCGGCAGCCATCACACCAGCCTTCAAGGCGAGCAACACTCCGGATGAAAACACGGGATCAAGGAAACAAAACGCATCACCTGCGAGCACAAGACCGTCCTCAGCACAGTATTCGGAATGGTAGGAATATTCTCCCGTGACGTAGTAGTTCCCCAATGATTGGCCGCTCGATAAATGCGATTTAATCCAAGCGTTTTGTTCAATCTCTCGCTCGAACATGGTTCTTGGATCCTTAATTCCCTCCCGAGTCAGATATTTTCCCTCGGCCACGACCCCGACACTGATAATGTCGTTGTGCAACGGAATATACCAAAACCAACCTTTCTCCGGAACGAATGCCACTGTTGTTCCACCGGCATCAATTCCCTCGTCTCGCTTAGCCCCTTTGTAGTAGGTCCAAACCGCCACTTTGTTGAGGAGTGGATCCCCCTTGCGCCATCCATTTCGTAGGGCCGAAAAAGCGTCGCGTCCCGTGCAATCAATCGTCATTGGAGCCCGAAACTCCCGAGTCTCACCCTGCGCACTTTGTGCCACGACACCCACCACTCGCCCGCTCTCCCGCAAGAGTTCACGCACTGAACAAAGCTCGTGAACGACCGCTCCCTTCTCACGCGCGTTATTCAGTAACATGAGGTCGAAATCAGCCCGTGTTACCTGCCATGTTTGGGCGACCTCTTGTTCATATCGACTGAAGAAATAAAAGGGTTGCGAGGCTTTTCCCGAAGCCGAAACAAACTGGACGCTATATTTTTTTACGAAACAACTCGCACGCATTTTCTCGACCATCCCCAATCGCTGTAATGGGTGAAACGTGAATGGCAACAAAGATTCACCGATGTGGTAGCGGGGAAATTTTTCTCGCTCGAGAACCACCACGCGATGGCCTTTCTCGGCTAAAACAGCGGCAGCAGCAGCTCCCGCAGGCCCACCGCCCATCACGATCACATCAAAATATTCGACGAGTTGCATGTTCATTATTCAGAAGCTGGTGGAGACATGTGCGGTAGTATTTCGATGATCTCTGCCATTGGTCGATGATTACTATCGAACAAAGTGTTTCGTCGACCGAAGAGCAATTGGGATCCCGAAAGTCGTAGGACATCTTTCATAAAGTCATCAGCTATCCACTGAAGATAGGCTTTGGGGTTGCTAGAATGGGGGATGCTAAACTCTTTCAAGAGCTCACCGAAAGGAAGTTTCTCTTCGAGAACGGCCCGCTGAGCGGATGCTGGGAGCAACGCCAAATTAATTTTTATCGCGCCGAATTCAACGGGATTTTTAACCGACCCCGCAAAAAGCAGCACTTCGCGAAAGTAACTATCACCCCTCTCATGACGCATCAAGACCTCCAAGCGGATCGGCCCCCCGTAAAAGGCTTCCAAGGTGGAGGTCATGTCGCGTTGATGCACCAAAAGGGTGCGAGCGGGCTCCGGCAAATCGACTGCATTAACCGCGCTCACCAAAGGGAGTATCCGCGAGGCTTGCGCGTAGAATTCGTCCAACGGATAGGCGATCGGTTGGACTCGCAGTTCGGAGGCTTGAGTAATGGAGGTGGCTTCAGGCATACCGAGCATTCTTATGTTGGGGTAGAAAAAACTCATGCAGCAAACGGTCGATCTGCAACAATGCATCGCGATTGATCGAAATAACATCGCCAGTCACCGTAAGAAATCCCCAACCTTTGAGAGTCTCTAGCGGGCGGGCAAACTGAGCTAGGACATCCGTCGAAAACTTCTCGTTGAAATAAGCGATGCTGACGCTCCCCAATTTTAATTGAAGAACAAACTCACGGATCAAACGTTCTTCCGAGGTGGGCGTCAGGGCGCGATGCGCGGGGAGCTCACCTTGTTTCAGCCTTGCGACGTATGGTTCAAAATCATGGTGATTTTGGTAATGAACCCCGTTGATGTGACCAAATGACGCCACACCCAGCGACAGGAGATCTGCTCCAGCCCACAACCGGTCGCGATAGATGAACTGCGCCTTTTTTTTGTCCTTTACCGCAGTATAAGCACTGCTGACGGTATAGCCGGACTTCTCAAGTTCAGAGAAAGCGTAGGCGACCCATTGCCGTTTTGTTTCCCAGTCGGCCACCGGCGCAGCCAGCTTCCCCTCCGCTTTCATCTGTTGATAAATCGTGGTGTTATACGGAATCTCCATCTGATAAATCGTCACGCTATCGGGAGACATCTCGATGGTTTTTCTCACATTCTCTCGCCAGTTAGCTTCGGTCTCCTCCACCATTCCAGCGATCAAATCAATATTGATTTGTGGAAAACCAACCTCACGCGCATACGCATAAGCACGAGCGATTTCCTTGCTTAAATGTGCACGTCCGTTGACCTCTAAAATATGATCATCGAAGTTCTCGACACCCAAACTGAGGCGTGTCACCCCAATCTCTCGCAAGGCTCGCAACTTATTATCCGTTAATGTTCCAGGCTCGCATTCGAACGTCACTTCCTCAGCTTCATCCCAAGGCAGCAGTGCTTTCATGCCATCAGTCAGCATTCGGAGTTGATCCACAGATAAGTAAGACGGGGTCCCACCGCCGAAATACACAAAGGTAGGTTTCCGACCTCCGATAAACGATTTAGCTGCGTAAATTCGCAACTCATTGAGAGCCGCATCAATGTAGGAACGGATGGCCGCAGAATCTTTGTCGGTGTAAACTCGAAAATAACAAAAATGGCAGCGCTTCCGACAAAACGGAATATGCAGATAGATTCCCAACGGATTGGCGGGGTTGGGTGCTTTCTCTAAAGCCTCAGTAAACTGCCCCAAATACTCTTCTTTCCAAAAGGAGAACGGCGGGTAGTTCGAGACAAAATAATTGCCGACCGTTGTCTGCTTTTCAATCGCAGGCACAGCGTGTTGAGGCTGGGGAGAGGAGATTGTTGTACTCATGCTAACTCATTTCTTCACCACCGATGTGAACGCATAAACGTTGCCATCCATTGACCCGATCACGATATTTCCATTTGCCACCGCCGGTGAAGCCGTGATTCCTTGGCCAATCTCGTAACTCCAGATCTCTTTGCCTTCAGCGAGTGACACGATGTAAAGCCGACCATCCTCCGAACCAACGATCACCTTGTCGCCACAAACAACGGGCGAACTATCCACCTTGGCCCGAGTGGCGAATGTCCAAAGCACTTCCCCTGTGTCCTTTTTGAGGCAATGTAAACGCTTGTCGCGCCCTCCAAAAACAACTCGATCCCGAGTCAGCGCAGGTGAGGAAAAATAAGGAAAAACTCGGTCACGATATTTCCAAAGCACCTTACCTTCGCTCAGATCGAATCCTAGAAATTCATTCTCGTAATGCCCGATATAAAACCGATTGCCCTCGAACGCTCCTGAACCTGCGATGTAGGCACCCGCCTCTACTTCCTTCACTTTCTTTCCATCTTTGAGCGAGATCACATGGAGCAGCGCATCACAACCGCCGAAGACCGTGCGATCTCCGGAAACTGCTGGGGTGCCATTGATGTAATTACCCGATTCGAAAATCCAATTTGTGCGCCCGGTTCCTGCGTCCACGCAATGCAGCTTGTAATCATAACTGCCTGCTAGAATCCACGTTGATTTTCCATCAGGTGCTTTGACCCAGTTGGGTCCGCCCAGAATTTTATCGCCTGTTTCGTATTTCCAAACCAACGACCCATCCTCTGCCTTCAACGCGTAAAGAAACGCGTCGGTTGAGCCCACAAAGACTGTCCCTCCCACCACCAAAGGAGAGGACTCCACAGGACCTCCAGTTTTGAATTCCCACATCTTTTTGCCACTGATCAAGCTCAGCGCGTAAACATTCCCGTCATCCGAACCCACGTAGATACGATCCCCTACGATTGCTGCCGAGGATTTGATTGGGCCTCCCGCCTTAAAACTCCAAGCTAACGTCGGCTTCTCGGATACCTGACCATCGGCCACGCCGATCAGGCCTTGTGATCCCCGAAACATGGGCCAATCACCAGCGTGAGTAGGCTCCAAACCAACCCAAAAACTGGCAATCACAACGAAAATTTGAACCATCTCTCTCATCGAATACAGAGATACAACCGTGAAAAGTTGATCACTTTTACTCTCTAAACATTCCTCAGAGCGGTGGGAAAAGCAAACAAATAATACCTACACGTATCATTTGGAACCACTGCTTAAGGGGTAGATGAAACCTTCTTAAGCTTCGGTCCCTTGGCAGTGTCCTCGATGACCCACCCTTGCGCTTTGAGTTCGTCGCGGATCACGTCTGATCGCGCAAAATCTTTGCTCTGACGTGCTGCTTGACGGTCTTGCAACAACGCTTTGATCAAGGCCGGTGCTTCTTCGGCAGCCGGTGCAGCACCGAGCCCAAATACTTGATCCACACGCTGCCACGCGCCCAGTGCCGACGCGGCTTCCTCTCGACTCATTGTCCCCTGAGCTAGCTTTTTATTCTGCTCGTGAACCCAGTTAAAAATTGAACCCCATGATTTTGAGACGTTCAGATCATCATCCATGGCGTCGGTGAACTGATCCAACAAAACCTCGTGAGACGAAGTCGCAGTCACGCCTCCGGTCAATTCCGTTAATTTAGCGATCAGTTCATCGAGACGTCCCAATGCCGTTCGTGCACCCAGCAATCCCTCGAGTGTGAAATTAAATGACGCACGATAATGAACCGAAATCAGGAGGTACCTAATCTCCCTCCCAGAAAACCCCTTCGCGAGCAGATCGCGCAGGGTGAAATAATTACCGAGCGATTTCGCCATCTTCTGGCCTTCCACGAGCAGGTGAGCTCCGTGGACCCAGTATTTAACAAAGCGTTGTCCGGTTGCTTGAAGGGCAGCACCTTCGCTTTGCGCGATCTCATCTTCATGATGAGGAAAAACCAAATCCTCGCCTCCGAGATGCAGATCGAAGCTCGGCCCAAGAATGTCCATGCTCATGGCACTGCACTCGATATGCCAACCCGGACGACCCTCCCCCCAGGGGCTAGGCCAAAAAACATCGCCATCCTCCGGCACCCGTGCCTTCCAGAGAGCAAAATCGGCGATCGATTCCTTGGCGTAATCATCAGAACTCACCCTTTCGCCGCTACGCATTTCCTCAAAATTAAGGTGAGCGAGCTGGCCATAATGACACCCACAACCGCGATATTTATCGATGCTGAAATAAACGGATTGATCCGCCGCTTGATAAGCGATACCACGCGCCACAAGGGTCCTAATCAAGGCTACAATCTGCACCACGAACTCGGTCGCATGAGGGAGTTGGTGCGGGCGCAGGCAGTGGAGCGCATCAAAATCTGCGAGAAACGCGCGCTCGTATTCTCCTGTGAAATCCGCAAGCGACCGCCCTGTCTGCCCGACGCTTTTGATAATCTTATCCTCCACGTCCGTTATGTTCATCACGTGTTGAACATCAAAACCGCGAAAGGCCAAATAACGGCGGAGTAGGTCGGCAAAAACAAACGTGCGAAAATTCCCGATGTGCGCAAAATTATGAACCGTCGGGCCGCAACAATACATCCCAACACGATTAGGTACCAGAGGAACAAACTCCTCCACGGAGCGCGACAAGGTATTGAACAGATGCAATGACATGCCCACTGATTGCAACCGAAAATTCCTGCGAAGGGAAATAAAATTCCAAGCAGGAGTCGCTTAGATGTTTAGATCCCAGCGGAATAAAATCCGACTCTGAGCTGTGTGCCTACTATGGCTTGGCCAGCGCATGATCCTCCGGCTTGATACCTTTTTTAGCACCGCCGAAACCATACATGGTGGGTTTATACTCGCCGACCAATGAAACATCGGCTTTGGCCGGCACCTCAATTCCAGTCGCCCAGTAAACTCCATTCACCAAGAGTCGGCGCAACCCCTCGTTCTCCAAGTCAGTGGCCGCACCCATGGTAGTTGTGAGAATTTTGTTCGTTTTACCCGCTTCGTTTTTGTAGAGCCGAGTCCAGACCACCGGCATCATGGGGTTATTCTTTGGCCCCTCCACTGCGACATCACCCTGGTTCATGCCCTTCAATACTTGGCCGCGTACGAGAATTTTTGCATCGGGCGGGGGAGTAGCTCCGTAGACATCGCTATTTCCAAAAATCTCACCGACCCCACGCAGGATCAAATCCTCCTTGGAGGAGGCTTCGACGACTCCTCGTGTCGCTTCGACTTTATGGTGGCCGTGATGTGAAATCCAAGTCTCCCCGAGAACCTGACGACCAAAGCCGCCTTTCCATTCCGTACTATCCCAACTGTATCGTGCATAAGCACTCGAGGAATTTCGGCCGTAACTAAACGCATGGGTGCTAGTGCGTAATGCGATGATTGGCTTCCCCGCTAGATAGGCATCCACAAAATGTTTCATGATTGCATCTGGCCATTCGCGAAATCGGTTGAGCATGAAAATAACATCCGCCGTGTCGAGAGCTTCTGCCCCTGGCAAGGAATTACGGATGTCGGGGTTGATCGTTCCGTCGGCCGGGTTGATTGCAAACAAGACGGTGCATTTGAAGCCGTGGCGAGTCGCCAAAATCTTGGCCATCTGCGGCAATCCCTCTTCCGAGCGGTACTCCTCGTCACCCGTCAGGAAGACAATTTGCTTACCCACCCCCGGACCGGAGGTGCCTTCGTAGATCACACGGTCAGCTGCTCGACTGGGCAGCACCAAGGTTAATAAGCAAAGCAGAATCGAAATGGCTTGTGGTTTCATTGGTATCAGGTTTTGTCATTCTCAGAAATTTATGGCATTCTGTCCAGCGTTCGTTGATGAATACTAGCTCAATTCGTGAAGCATTCAACCCGTGAAGTAATACTTTTGTGATGAAAGTGGATCTTGGCATTTGGCATAAGCTGACGCGCCTAGTGGTGGTCGCGATTGGACTAACCGCACTGACCGGTTTGGTCTATTGGTACGCGCCTTTGATCCGGACGAATGAACGCATGCGCCAAAGGAATCTCGCGCTGGAGACCGAGGTAAGCCAACGCGAGCAACGGGTGGCCCAAGAGGAGGCGGCCGTTAAGTTGTTGCAGAGCGATCCTAAGACGATCGAACGCATGGCTCGGCAAAAACTTGGTTTTGCCAAAACCGGAGAAGTGGTGATCTTCTTTGGACCTCGCACCAACAGTTCCCCAACCACTAACGGCAATCGTTAATTAGGTTCCTAGAACCGCATTCAATCGTCCCTGCAGAACCAACTGCCCCATTAGATGGCCCAACGCACTTAAAAACGTGATTAGGACGAAGGCAAACAAAAACAGACCAAATCCCTTGGTTTGCTCCGGCTTCAATAGCACAGCGACTCCATGGTAAAGGGCTCGGGCGGTCAAAGTTGATCCGATTGCCCAGCAAACCCAGGTGTTCATCGCAGGAATCGCGTCTAGAACCCGACTGAATGCCAACGGCGTGAGACAATAACAGAGGGTCAAGAAACATTGGCTCCAAGTCACTTGTGTCTCGGAACTGATGGAGACCTGCCTTAAGACCGTGCTCCCGATGAGGAGTGAGGCGATAAAAATGACAAACTGAGCACTGCTATACTGCAGGGCCAGAGCTTGAGGGAGCACTGAAGCTGTTCCAAAATCACCTAATTTCTCCGGCCAATGAGTCATGCCATAAAACTCAACCCACAAACTAACCAACAGAAGGGGTAATAACTCCACGAAGAACACTACCAAAGCGTTGGGAACAGCGAGGGCGATCTTCGGAAACACTCCGCTGGGCGCGAACAATATGGGGAAACTTCTAATCACGGAGGAGACGTTACAGTGCGTTATCAGCAGCAGCAACCTTTGAAGGGTTTTATCTACGGTTTAATCGTTGAGTTTAACGGGTTTGGAATGTGCGCTGGTGCCCCTTTGCTGGGATCGAAAGGGTGTAGTTTTTCCCGTCGGGATCCACCGCCAGTTGGATCGGATTCGCGGTGCATTGTTTATCTAAGTTGGCGATATATTCAGTACCCGTGTTATTCTCTGAATCCTTACGTAAGTTTTTGTGGATTTGATAAATTGCTTGAACGGAGGCGGTTTTCTTTAAGGTGGCAAAAGTTTCAGCTCCACAGCCTTTCTCCGTGCCGTTACTCATCACCGCCACGGTCGGAGCCAGTGCGTTTACCAAAAGCGGGTTATTGCTGACATCCAAGCCGTGGTGGTTCATCTGCATCACATCCACCGTGCCGACCACGTTGCTGGGGCAGATTAGTTTTTCTTCCACGTTCCACGTGAGATCGCCTCCGATAAACAGTTCAAAGGACCCAAACCTGATCAGTAAAACGATGCTGTTCGCGTTATCGCTTGTGTCGGTTTCCTTACGCTGTGGCGTGTCACAAAGTGGATTGTGAGCCTGCTTCAGCGTCGCCATTTGTTGCCTAGCTGCGACACAACGCACGGTTAAGGATGGACGACCTCCGGCACCGCCCGCTTTCAACGGCAAAAATTCTCCCGCTTGAATCACCTTTCGGGCACCCACCTGCATTTCACGATACGGCTTGCTCCGGTGAACCCAAGTGCGATCAGCCTTGTTGCCGTCTGGATCCTCATCCGGAATGCCGTTGTCAAAAACCGTACCAATCGGGAGTTGAGCTGCAACCTCAGCGGCACCGCCAAAGTGGTCAATGTGCATATGTGTCGTGACCAAATAATCAATGCGGGTCAGCTTGGCTTTATCCTTCGCTAAAGCAAGAATTCGGCCCGAATCGCGACCACCCGGCATCCCTGTATCAATCAGCAACGATTCGCCGGAAGGCGTCACAATCAATGTCGCAGCTCCTCCTTCGACATCGGGCCAATAGACATCCAGTTTCCCTGTTATTTGATCACCGCATAGAGAAACAGTCGCGCACATCAAAGCCAAGACACCCAAAAGACGATTGTGGTTCATGACTGTAACATAAAGGAAGCAGCCGATGAGTTCAATTCCCCATTATGGCTTCGTTACAAAAAAAGCAGCCCTCCATCGGGAGGGCTGCTTCATGTTGAAAGTAAACGGTGATCCTTAGAACTTGCCGCCGTAAATCGCGTTCTCACCAAGGATTTGTTCGATTCGCAGGAGTTGGTTGTACTTTGCCACCCGATCCGTGCGGCTCAACGAACCCGTCTTGATTTGACCGGCGTTGGTAGCAACCGCGATGTCTGCAATGGTAGCGTCCTCAGTCTCACCTGAACGATGGCTGATCACTGCGGTGTAATTGTTGTCCTGCGCGAGTTCCACGGCATCCAGCGTCTCCGTCAGAGAGCCGATTTGGTTCACCTTCACGAGGATGGAATTCGCGACCCCTTGGGCGATTCCTTTGCTTAAGAATTTGGTATTGGTGACAAAGAGATCATCACCCACGAGTTGCACCTTGCTGCCGAGTTTGTCTGTGAGAAGCTTCCAAGTCTTCCAATCGTTCTCAGCGCAGCCGTCCTCGATGCTGATGATGGGGTACTTACCGGTAAGCTCCTCATAGAAAGCCACCAATTCTTCCCCAGTCAATTTGCGACCGCTACTTTTCTTGAAAACATACCCGCCGGTCTTGGCATCGTAAAACTCAGAGGAGGCGACATCCAGAGCGAGAAAAATCTGTTTTCCGGCTTTGTAACCGGCGTCTTTCGTCGCTTGAAGAATTACTTCGATGGCCTCTTCAGCACTGTCCAATTTAGGTGCAAAACCACCTTCATCACCCACTGCTGTGCTCAGACCCTTTTTCTTTAATACGCCCTTTAGCGCGTGAAAAATTTCTGTGATCGCCTGCAACGCTTGCGAAAAGTTACTGAAACCCTTCGGCATGATCATGAACTCTTGGAAATCGATCGGAGCATCCGAATGTGCTCCACCATTGATCACGTTAGCCATGGGGACAGGCAGCACCTTGGCGTTCGTGCCACCGAGGTAACGGAACAGCGGCAAACCCACCACATCGGCTGCGGCCTTCGCGTTCGCCAACGACACCGCTAGAATCGCGTTCGCACCGAGCACAGATTTAGTTTCCGTGCCGTCCAGAGCGATCATGGTCTTATCCACCGTCAACTGATCAAGTGAGTCCAGACCCTGCAACTCTGGCAGGATTTTTTCCATCACGTTTTTGACGGCTTTCGAAACGCCCTTACCTAGGTAACGTTTCGCGTTGCCATCGCGCAATTCGAGGGCTTCGTGCTCGCCGGTGCTTGCTCCTGATGGAACCGCCGCCCGACCCATCACACCACTCTCCAGAATCACATCTACTTCCACGGTGGGGTTGCCCCGTGAATCCAGAATTTCACGCGCACGAATGTCAGCAATAATACTCATAAGTCAATTTCCAAGGATACAAATACAGCGGCGTAGTATACTTGTGGCGCCTCTTGTGACAATCCATTTTGCGGTCTATTTCTGGGCAGATTTTTTCTCCTTAAACACCATGGAGGCCGAATTCAGACAGTAACGCAACCCTGTGGGTTTCGGGCCGTCATCGAACACGTGTCCGAGATGCGCATCACATCGGGCGCATAAAATCTCTACCCGTCTCATCCCGAAACTATTATCAGTGTGAGAGACCACATTTTCTTTAGCTACTGGCGCAAAAAAACTAGGCCAACCCGTGCCCGAATCAAACTTAGCGGACGCGGAGAACAGCGGAAGATCGCAACAGATACAGGAATAAAGCCCTGGTTTTTTGTGGTCGTGAAAAATGCCGCAAAAAGCACGCTCGGTGCCTTTACCTCGAGCAATTTGGTATTGCTCTGGGGTCAGGAGCTTACGCCACTCTGCATCAGGCTTCACAACTTTGTTGGTTTGCGCAGCGGGCAAGATTTCTCCGTGATCGTTCACGAAGCAGACAATAACGACTTTTGGGTTCATGTTGGTTGTGGCAGCGAGAGTTTCTAATCCCCAGGTTAGGCTCGCCAAAAAAACGATGAGTTTCAGGGTGCCTCCGCTGATCCTCCTGAGAATGGCAGTGGATCGAACGAACGTCCCCCAAGGTAAAATCTTCAAGGAATTTGACATAGTGGTAACGGTTAACTGTCGCCTTAAGTTACTCGAGAAATGATTACGTGCAACGCCTTTTACTATCGAGTTCTCAGCCGATAAAATTGCTGTGTCGCCTCGGTTTCAAATGGAGTCTGAATGAGTAATGCCTCGCCAGTTCCGAGGTTCGTGGAAACAGGAACCCAACTCATCGGCGAGGTGATTCGCGGAGATCTTTCCAAAATATAGATATTCCCCGTCACAGACGAGATTCTTAGCTCGAGTAACGCACCGTTGATAACCGGTGGATGAATAAGGCCGGAGGTCGCCGGTTTGACGAGTTGAATCTGCACAGCAACGTCCGTTGATTTTCGGGGGTAGAGATCACCAAATCCTGAGTCCTGCGCTCGGACAGTGAGGCTAAAAATTGGCGGATCTTGGGTCACCAAGTGTTGTGCATCTGCCACTCGGATGACCCCAGTTTCGATATCAATCACGAACGCTCCGTTCAGGTTTCCTTCAGTAATTTTGTAAGCGATAGGATCCGCAACGCTATCCCTAGCGAGCAATGTCGTGACCACCGTGCCGTTGGTTGCTGTATCGAGAAGTTCCACGGTCTTGCCCGTAAGTTCGGGAGCATAATTGAGATCAATCGGGGTCAGGAACGATTGATCGATGACTGTCGGTGTCAGGATCTTTCCACCAGTCCAGCCCACCGAAACATGATCATGTCCGAGGCCTGTTTTATGGATGACATCAAGGTAAACCGTACGGCCCGCTATTAGTGAAATGCCGGCGGATTTCTGTGAAGAAAACATGAACCAATCTTGATAATCCGTTTCACTGCTGACGGAAGCAATCGCAGTGGCCGTTGCAGTGTTGGTCGCTGGGCCGTATCGGAGCGAGCTACCATGACTCGAAGCAATGTAGAAATTGTAGGAAGATGTTACCGGAGGGGTCAGGAAGGCGCGAATCCGAGATCCGTAACTCTCGCCAACGTCTTCGCCAGATTCGAACGACTCAATTTCCCTCAGTAAATCAGGCCGTTTGGGGTATTTTCCCATTTTGGTCAGATCCACAACCGCACTGCCGTTTCCGATGTTGGTCCAGATTTCTTGCCGCAGTGTGGTTGTGGTAATAATATCCGCAGCGAACAACCGGATCGTGTTCGTGGTGAGACGTGAACGGCTCGGTATGCCATTGTCTGCGACACGAATCTGCAGCGAGAACAGGGTCTGAGGCGTGGTCGACAAGGCCGATTCGTTCACCAAGCGCACGATTCCGTTGCTAGGATTAAGGTCGAAGAGGCCGTCGTTATTTCCGGAGATCAAGGTGAAATTGAGAATGTCGTGAGTGTTGGCATCCGTCGCGGTAACCACGCCCACTCGGCTTCCATGAATTGCATCCCGATGCAGTGCCGTTGTGAACCCCTCGGTTCGTGGAGTGTAATTCAACGCGATGGGAGCGAGATAGCGGCCAGGAATCACATCGCGTTCGATCCCAGCACTCAGGCATTCCCACGCCACAGCGATATGGTCGTTTCCTATCGATTCTTTCATGCGAGCTTCGATATAGTAAGCCTGACCCCCAATCAGGGAGCGCAGCCCCGATTGCTGGGAATCGAACTGCGTCCATTCCTTCACCCCAACGGCTTCGTTCACCCTAGCGATGCGCGTGGTGTTTGCGGTGTTTGTGGAAGTGCTCATCAGCAATTCTCCCGAATCATCCGCGGCAATCCAGAAACGGTAACTGCCCGTGACGGGGGGTATGAGGTAACCGCGCATCACTCCCCCATAATCATCCCCCAAATCCGATTCACCTTCCGAGGAAAAGACCGGTTTTTCGTAAGCGGGATCATAGGGAAAAGCTTTTGTCGAACCGATCAAATCGATGACCGCTGTCCCTGTGATGTTCGTGTAAACAGCATAATTGAGAGTGCCGGGTCGAAAAGGGCCTGCATTGGGAAGTACCGCGACATTAACAATCGAGGTAGACATAAGGGCTACTGGCAAGGCTTGATCTGAGACTCTCACCGCGAGCGCGTAATTACTTTGTTCCGCCACCTTCAAATCTCCCACAACACGAATCTCGCCTGACTGTTCCCCGATGGAAAACAAGCTGTTCGTGTCGCCGCTTTGGATTGAAAAAACTAGCGAGTTACGAAAGTCAGGGTCAGTGGCAGTCACTCGACCCAGTAAGACATCTTTCTGAGTATGCTCGAAAACCGAAGTGCTAAAACCAGCAATCACCGGAGCCTCATTGATATCGGTAATGGTCACCACAACACGCCGATCACTTTCCAAAATCACATTGTCGGCACTGTCTCTGATACTGACAAATAATTCGAATTGAACAGGAAACTGACTGCGTAAAGCCAAGGTTTCATAATCCAACGCTGTGGAATTCACGACGACTAACTGTCCCAGATTATCGATCGAAAATGCTCCGCCGATATTACCTGCCTCAATCCCATAAATGAGCGATCTACCCGTCGGGTTATCAATCGGTACAACCCCCACAACCGTCGAGTCCGGGCTATTCTCAGGAATGCTGAATCGTGTTGCCGCCTTGCCGCCGGTGATTGACCCGGAGATTTTATAATATCCCAGACTTCCATAGGAGGAAAACCCATCCGTCGCTGCATTGCGTCGCCCCGCCCCCTTGACCTGCAACGTGTACGACCCCGCTGTGATGGTTTTGACCACCGTGACAAAGAGTGTCGTCTGAGGATTACTCGTGTACACCAAATTGTCTTTTGAATCATAAAGTGAGGCTTGAATCGCAAGATTCGCCCAATCCCCCACGGGATCCACCCGCAGATTGACGCTTCCACCCGTCGTCGAAAAACGAAACGCATCCGAGTCATCCGTGCGCTCAATCACCCCTTCCCCTTTAGCCGTCCGGTTCGCGAAAATCTCAAGGTGCCGAGCCGTGCTCAAGGTATCCCCCGTGTCGTCCACGCGGTAATCCACGCCACCGTTCTCCGAAGTAATAATCGCCAAATCATCCTGATTGTTGTTGGCGTTGTCGTACTCCCCCTTGCTCCACTGCGACACTTTTTTATCGTAACCCACACCCATGATCGGGGCCCAACCCACCGCACCGATGCCTTGGCCCTCATAATACTCCGTATGCCCACCCCCCACATCCATCCCGTCGTGACTCAGACCCAAGGCATGGCCTAATTCATGAGAAATCGCTTCTGCCCCAGGTTTGCCTACCACTTGGAACGACCAGCACGGAGTATCGCCCGACCAGTTGAAGGATCCGATCATCGCGACCCCGCCCGCACCGGGCGCAGCCGTTGTGGTTGATGTCACCACCACCCTCTGCCGGTTGCCTTCAGCAGCGTTCTCAAAAACTCGCGAATCTGTCGTAACATTGATGTTGAATGGCAAAAAGTCTTCTGCAACCCGTTTCCATACATCGCGAATTTCGCCATTGCTCGCGTTGGGTTTCGCATAAGTAATGCCGCCCCACGTCGGGGTATATCCTCCTCGATAATCGAGATAAATCACCGCTTTTGAACCCGGCAAACTTTCAAGTGGGATGATGCCCACCTGATACTCAGGGATGGGCACGACTGGGTATGCACTTGGGTCAAGCGGCGGAATTTGTGCAACATTCGTGGTGCCGATCTCAGGGGGAGGTGGCGGAAATCGTAAACAAACAACCTCGTCCAAAGCACGCTCCACCAAATCCGACTGCCCTAGAGTCGCGCTCGGTTCAATTCGATAAGCCTTCCCGCGCGATGGCATCTCCACTAACCCAACGTAGCTGCCTGCTTTACCCGAGATCGATTGTTCCTGAAAAAAGAACCTCCCGCGACCCGGCGAGGTGAGTTGCCCATCGACGCGAACCACCACTCCAGCTCGATGCTCCAAACGGTGAATCCTCCCAGAAACCCACTCTCCACCGACCAACTCAAATCGCAGGGATCCACCTACTCGAGACTCGCGTAAGGAGGTTAGAAACTCAGAATCCCAAGGTCGTTGACGATTCTTGATTCCAAGGTGAGCTGCCCGCTGACCACTTGATGGCTTGGAAATGTCCTTATCCGCCGCAGCCCCCAAGGCACTTGACTGAGTGCCAGAATAGACACCGAGTGCCATTAGTCCGCAAAGCAGACAAAGAGTTTGCTTCAAGGGGTTCCACATCCAAACTAAGTTTACTGATGTCTTTTGTGAAGGCGAGTTTGTTTTTTGTTCTAAATGTGTACTTGCGATCACCTCCAGACACAGTGTAATTTTTGGGAGTGGCTCAGCTCCTGTCGCAGACAACCGGAGCCGGTCGCGGAAGTTCAGGTAGCCGATGTGGCGGAATTGGCAGACGCGCTAGACTCAAAATCTGGTGTCTTTACAGACGTGGGGGTTCGAGCCCCTCCATCGGTACCATAGTTTCAATCGTAAACACGGAGGGGGCAGGGGGCGAATCCAACCCCAGTCTCGTCCCACCCGCACCCTTGCCAGCAGATTTGCCCCTGTTATAGTTGAGCCAAGTTGACACACATCAGGGGCCAGAATTAGAGCGTAAACATGATCCGATCTTTCGCCTTCACCACACAGGGTAAGCTGCACACCCAGGATATTGATCTGTTCCTGATGCCCACGTTGCTCGCCGATACGAACCTGTTTCTCTGGGTAGATTTGGACCAAGCTCTCGAGGCGGACTCGCGGCGTATTTTAGAAGGGGTGTTTCATTTCCATCCCCTCACCATCGAGGATTGTCTACAAATCTCCGCCTCACCCAAGGTGGAGGAATATCATCCGAAGGAAGGCGATCGATTTGCGCCCCACTTGTTCATGGTGATCCACGCAGTCGATTACAGTCGGCGAGACGGTGTTTTTGCGACCAGTGAACTCAACTTCTTTCTTGGGAAAAACTTCCTAGTCACCTACCACGATGTTCCTCTCAGAAGCGTGCAACTGACGGTAGAGCGATCCGTGCACGGAACCATCCTGCTGGCCCGGGCACCCGACCGTTTGGCCCACAACCTCCTGGACGCCATCGCTCAGAATTACAAACCGGCCTTGGATGAGCTCGCGGTTGAAATATCGGATCTCGAGCAAGAGGTAATTCAGGCTCCTCATCCACGGCTTGTCACACGGATAATTCAGTTAAAAAAAGAAGTATGGCATCTAAGGCAGATCATAGGCCCACAACGCGAAGTGATGGCCCGATTTGCAGGTGGGGAGTTTAAGTTGATCCGGCCTCATCTCGTCCCCTACTACCGGAATGTTTACGACTCGCTGTCACAAATTTCGGAACTCGCCCACAGCTACACCGACAGCATCTCCGGCTTACTCCAAGTCTATCTCAGCATGTCGTCCAACCAGACGGCGGAGGTGGTCAAGCTCCTCACCCTTATCACCATCATCACCACGCCACTGATGATGGTGGGCACTTGGTATGGTATGAATTTTCATGACATGCCGGAATTAAGCTTAACGCACGGATATGTCATTGCATCGATTCTCATGATCACTAGCACCATTGGCACCTACTGGTATTTCAAAAAGAAAGGGTGGCTCAGCTAAACGCTGTCCGATGCCTCCCCGCAAATCTAATTTTCTCGATAAAGTTTTGACCCGAATCGGGCGCCTTGACACGCAGGGGTTGCAGACTGTCGTAGAACACCTCGCCCGAGAGAGAACCTTTCTCGAGACGCTCTTTAACGTGATCGAGGATGGGGTCTTAGTCACCGATGAACAGGGAAGAATCCTCTACCACAACGATGCAGTGACTCGAATTCTGGGGTGGCAAAAAGCTCAAGTCGAAGGCGAACCGATCCAACGACATTTTCCGGGCCTTGATTGGGAACGGATCTCCCGCCTTGATGGGGAGGGTGGATCCCGCGTGATCCGTCAGGAGTTTGAAATCGAGTATCCTCGCCGCTGTTATCTCAACCTTTATGCCGCGCCACTCGACGGAGAACGCAGCGGCAGTTCCGGCGTCGCTCTGATCCTCCACGACGCCACCGAGGCCCGTCAACGGACCGCGGAAGCGATCGAAACCGAACGCGTCCAAGCCTTGACGCTGCTCGCCGCGAGCGTCGCTCACGAAATCGGCAACCCGTTGAATGCCCTCGCGATCCACCTACAATTGATGGAACGACAGATCAAGAAACTGCGTCAATCCTCGACCAAATCACCCGCAAAAAAGAAAGGTCTGAGTTTTAAATCTATCATGCCCGATGCTCCACAGGCAG